>JAOTYS010000575.1 GCA_029861795.1 Gammaproteobacteria bacterium
AACATTCGACATCCTATTAAGTTTAAGATCTTGTCCGAAGTTGGAGGAAACCCATGGACATTTCCGTATCTGAGCAACGGGGCAGAGTGCCGGTGATGGTGTTACAACCCCACGGTGAGCTGGATAGTTTTACTTACCGAGACTTGATGAGCAAAGTACGTGAGGTTTATAGAGCAGGCGCCCGGGATATTCTCCTGGACTTGAGCGATACACCTCATATTAGCCATGCGGGCATTATGGCTCTACACAACATTGCGGCCATACTGCGAGGCGATAAGCTGGCGGAACCGGACTCTGGGTTGGATGCGATTTATGCAGTGACCGAAGATCCCAGATGTGGCTGCCAGAAGCATATCAAGTTGCTCAACCCCCAGTCCGAGGTAGACAAGATGCTGGAGCTGGAGCGCTACAAGCGATTCCTTGAAACCTACACTGACCTGGAAACAGCTATTGCCTCATTTTAAAGTGATGTTCCGGGTGCGCCGTTAATCGTATCGCGGCAGAAGGAGTCTTATGACCCGATTTTAGTCCCTTGGCTGGATCAAAGCCACAACCTTCTCACCCCAAGTCTCCATCAAGGGTCTATTCTATATACCGTAACTTAATCCACTCACAATATACGCTGGATCTAGCTGCAATACCGCTTTTGGTAGATGCGCTTATACCTATGATCGTGTATCTTGGTCTCGATTCGCGTATGTATGGTATGGTTCAGAATTAGTTGCAGAGAGATGATTGGTCGTAACCATGTCATTCCTGCACGTTTTTAGCGGGAATCCACTTCTGCACATCTATATGGATGCCCGATAACTGCATTCGGGCATGACACAACTGCAGCATTTTGTGAACCACTACAGTTTTTAGCGGGAATCCATTTTTGCATACCTATAAGGATGCCCGATAGCTGCATTGGAGCATGACACTACTGCAACATATTCTGAACCGCCACACAATTTGCGCATTTAAGCTTGAGCCGCGAGTGCACTCAGTTAGGTCAGTAACTTGCGGAAAATGCCAGGTGGCCGGGGCTCACTGCGGTTGTTCTTTGCTGGGCGGACGCTGCGGCCATCATCTTGCGGGCTCTAAATAGTTTGCTCTTGATCGCGCCCACTGTGGTCCCCAATGTGCGGGCAATCTCCTCATAGGATCGAAGCTGCCAGTATTTAAGCACGACGGCCACCCGGTAATCCGGGGGTAACTTGGTGAGAAGCTTCTGCACCTCTTCAGTGGTTTCCGATCTCATCAGGACACGTTCCGGTTCGGCCGCGTCTTGCGCCGGATATCGGTAAAAAGAGGACAGATCATCCCAGGATACCAGTTTCAAACGGCGTGGTCTCAGCTTATCGATACAGTAGTGGGAGGCGATGGCAAAGAGCCAGGTTGAAAACTTGCTGCGCGTGTCGTCGTAAGTGTTTAGCTTAAAGTAAGCCCGGGCAAAAACCTCCTGGGTGGCGTCCTCAGCTTCTATGGAATCTGCGAGCATCCGGTAGCACAGGTTGTAGATCGGGCGTTGATATTTCAGGACAACGTGATTAAATGCGGAACAATTGCCCTTTTTGGTCTCTTTTATCCAGCCACATTCGTCATCATTAGTCGATGTGTCGATCATTTTTCCCCCAAGAACCTCTTTTACAAATGCGTTCAGCCCCTATTAATAGCATACCGACTGAACTTTTGTCCGAATTGGGCGCCCACTCACATCTGACCATCGACCAATGATCAGCATTGAATGCGCTCAGCCACCGCCCGGCTGTCAATCCTTGGGGGAGTCACGAGACCGTCAGTTGGACCGACCTCGATGATCAATCATCGGCACTCGGTGAGCCGTACAGATCGGTGCTGGCCCGCCAGTTCTTTGAATTGTTTGGATCGCCGTCATTGTTGACCAGAACCAATGAGGCGCCCCGACCGTCAGGGCTGATCGGCCAGCTGTTGGCATCGTCATAGGTCACGTCCAAAATTATTTGCCGTTCGGCATCGACCAAAATGATGCGCTCACCTTTGTTCGACAGGGATCCGTCATATACCCCACTCGGCATGATCTCCGGATAAAGCTCGGCAAAGGCAGCCGGATTTCTAACCAGGACGGCATATTCACCCGGTGCCAGAACCGGGGTGCGGGGTGGAAAGACAAATCGAATACCTTCGACGAAGGAAACGTTCGCCAATTCCAAATCGCTGCGCCCCGTGTTTCTTAGCTCGATAAATTCATAGTCGTCCCCGGCGGCGGGGTTGTACATGATTTCGGTAATGCGCAGTTTGTTATCTTGGGCAACGACATTGAAAGAAGCTTCGTTCAGCGCACTCCAGGTCTCGCCATCGAAGGCTCTGGCCTTCATGGTTAGATTATCGGCCAGGACAAGCGGAGCATTATAGACGAACGCGTTCGCGGCCGGTGTTCCCGAAATGGGTAGTCTTGGATCCGAACCATCCGTGGTGTAATAGATCGTTGCAGCGGACGAGGACTCAGGCAGGCTGATATTCAGCGCAAAACCTGCCTCGACCAAGCCGCCATTCTGACCAAATATTGGCGGATCAAGGACCGGGTAAAGACCGGCCTCCCGAGCTACAGCAACTAACTCGGCTGCACTGCGCTCCATTTTCGATAGTTCCTCGTCGCGAGCTTGGCGCCAATCCTCAGCGCTGAACGGCGAACTCCCGCTGGCATCGCCCCAGCGAGCCACATCGGCGACAATAGTCGCGTCGATGGCCTCGGTGATGGCCAACCAGCGTGCTTGGGCCGTGCGCTCGGTCAACGCACCATCGTTTGACAGGTGCTTATAGAGGCGATCCGCAAATAGCAATCTGAAGTCAGGATCCTGCAACCGGGCCTCGAACAGCAAATCGGCTGTACTCGGCTGGGCACCGGCCCGGTCGTCTGAGTCTAGTTCCAGATCCCCGGTCAGAAACTTTCCGCTGCCCGGCCGATCCCCGAGACGTACGGCTGCATACCAATTGCTTTCCGGCCAGTTTTGGGCTGCGGCGTACCAGTTCAGGATAATGA
>JAOTYS010000576.1 GCA_029861795.1 Gammaproteobacteria bacterium
GATTCGCGCGGTTACAACACACAATGCACCTCGTTTAGTCACGATCTACAACTATTACGTTTTGAAAACGGTGGTCACCTTCGAGGAGGAAGAAGTGACCTCAGCAGAAATGGTTTCCCGTATTACTACCCTCACCTCGGATTTTCCATGGTTCGTGTATGAGGAACAGACGAATATCGTCGGCTTCGCCTATGCGATGCATTGGAAACCGCGCAGTGCTTATCGCTACTCAGTGGAGACCACTGCTTATCTTGACCCAGTCGTCTATGGAAGAGGCATCGGCACGGAACTCTATTCTGCACTTTTGGATGAGCTCGGACGACGTTCCTTACACGCTGCTGTAGGTTGCATTGCGCTGCCCAACCCACCGAGCGTCGCACTACACGAAAAACTTGGATTTGAGAAGGTGGCCCAGTTCAAGCAGATTGGACAAAAGTTCAACAAATGGATCGATGTCGGATACTGGCAGAAGACACTGACGACATAACCAGCTGATCAAGTTGACGAGCCAGTCTTCTGGCGTGCGATCGGCGACGTTGGCGCACAATGAATCAAGGGGTCAGAGTCCTTGAAATATCGAAGGTTAGATACGTGATTTCTGATGGTACCAATTGAATAGCTCAATCATTCTATGAGCGACAACCAAGTTTTTATTCCAAACATTAAGGATTTCAGACCATTCATTCCTTGCGGCAAGGATGGTCAGGAAATGTCAATAAATTTCTATCAGGACCTAGCCTTCAAACTACTTTGGCGCGCTGACAATCGCGAGGTTTGTGAAATAGACACCGGCTTTGGACATCGATTTATATTGCTTGATAAATATAACAAGCATTTTGCAGACAACCTTATGCTGCACATTTGGGTAGACAGCGTTGATGACTGGTATGAGTACCTAAAACCTAAGAAATTAGATAGAAAATATTCTGGAGTAAAAGTAACCGAGCCCGATGTTCTTCCATGGGGCTGGCGCATACTATATATATGGGACCCTGCTGGAGTTTTACTACATATCGCCGAGCCTCATACGGAAAAAAATAAAGAATTCTTTAACAAAGCAACATGGCTAGATTGAAATTGAGTTTTTCAAAACGCTTGAGAATCACATCAACTCGTTCGCTTGGGCTTACTGGGATACGCAAAGAGCGCGGCCCTCACGCGAGCCATTCGGTGCTAAAGGAGTAACCTCGAGATGATTCGAGTCAAAGGACTAGATCACATAGTCATACGCGCTCAAGACGCTGGGTCACTGATCAAGTTCTATTGCGACATCCTAGGATGCGTCGTCGAGAGAAAGTCCTCGCCTGAATTGGGGTTAGTTCAGTTGCGCGCAGGTGATTCCTTGATTGATATAGTCGCCGTTGACAGCGAGCTTGGACGCATGGGTGGTGCCGCACCCGGTCAAGAGGGGCGAAATATGGACCACTTCTGTGTTCGTGTAGACCCCTTTAATGAGGAAGCGATTCGAGAGCACCTAGAGCGGTACGGTATAGCTGCTGGCAAAGTCGAGATGCGTTACGGGGCTGAAGGCAATGGCCCATCGATTTACATAGAAGACCCCGAAGGAAACACCGTCGAACTAAAAGGGCCACCCAGTTAGCACGATCAATCGACTCTGACCCGCTGCTGTGCCACAAAAATGAGGATAGATAGGGTCAAAACCTTGACGGCGAAGCGATTCACACTGTGAACCGCACTATGCGCATGATCGGTCATTGCTCTCCTATGTCATTCCGGATAAGCGCTGAGCGCTTTCCGGAATCCGGGGATTTTGATAATTTACTGGATGCCGGATAACGCCTGCGGCGTTTCCGGCATGACGATAGTGAGTTTATGGGACAGTACTGACTCTGACCTATCGATCACTCCTGCAGGAATGGCGAGGCATCACGGCTGGTGTGTTATAACGGGGCCTACCTAAGACCAGTAACCTAAAAGGAGGAACAAGCAAATCAAGATCCTGAAGACAGTTTCGGGGGTAAGAAGATTGGTGTCCTAGGAGGAGAGCATGAAGATAGATGGCGGATGTCATTGCGGCCATATCAAGTATGAAGCAAATGTAAACCCTGATTCAGCAATCCTGTGCCACTGCATAGATTGTCAGATTCTATCTGGTGGTGCTTTCCGCACTGCGTTGCCTACGCCCGAGAGCGACTTCACGCTCATTTCCGGAGAACCCAAAACGTATATAAAGGTAGCCGAGAGTGGCGCTAAGCGCGCACAAGTGTTTTGTCCCGAGTGTGGAACTCATATCTATGCGACATCGGTTGGCGAAGGACCAAAGATCATCAATCTACGCTTCGCAACCGCTCGGCAACGTGATGAAATTCGTCCGCAGAAGCAAGTTTGGTTTCGGTCTAAGCAAGATTGGATTTTAGATTTGTCCTCAATTAGCCAGATTCCTAAGCGTTAACCCCTCTTGGTACGCCTACGAACTGTGTATTAGGGCGATGAATTCCATGGGCAGTGGTGGAATCAATAAGTAAAGTCTCCCCGTATCTCTTTACCAACATGCGATATCGATACAACACGGTCGACGTGTTTACTAAGACTCGATTCGGAGGCAATCAACTCGCGGTGCTTTCCGAGGCAGAGGGGTTGTCTGGAGAACAGATGCAGTCAATCACGCGCGAGTTCAACTACTCAGAGACGACCTTCGTGCTCCCTCCAGAGAGCGCGGCAAACGACGCCAAAATCCGAATTTTCACTCCTGATCAAGAGATACCGTTCGCCGGACATCCAAATCTCGGCACTGCACACGTGCTGAGCGCGATCGGCGGCAACAGACAAGACGAAGGCAAGAAAACATTACGGTTCGAGGAGCTAGCCGGCGTCGTGACGGTGGTGGTGCGTTACCAGGGCGGGGTTCCGGTCTACTGCGAGCTCACTGCACCCCAGATGATCGAACTTGGACCAGAGATGAACGGTGATACTGACGTGGCCGAACTAGCGCACGCGATTTCCCTCAGTCCGGAGGACATCGTGACTGAATCCCATTTT
>JAOTYS010000118.1 GCA_029861795.1 Gammaproteobacteria bacterium
CGAGCTTTTGCTCGCCCGGGCGCTCCACATAAACACGTGAATCCTCGGTGGATGTTTGATGAGGAAGGGTTATCGGGGGTCGTTACTTCCTAACGAGATTTAGAAATTTCTTTTTGTGTGTCTTAACCCGCAAGTCCGAGTTCGGAGAAAATCTGTTTGTATTGCTCATTCAGGTGTGACTTTTTCACTAGCCGATGGGGTCTGACGTCTGGATCGGCGCTTTTTATTAGGATCGAAAACCCGGCGCTTCATGGCCCAGGGCATTTTGTTTTCGCGATACTCAACTTGGCGAAATACCGGTCCACCTCACGTGGCGAAACGGATCGGAGGGTGCGTGGTAATGAGTAAATATTTGAGGGTGGACGTGCTCATGGGATACATAGTAAATAGGCTACCCCATTTGTCCGAAGAGCAGCTGGGTTGGCTGGACCTGCGAATTGAGGCGTTGCAGTCAGAAATGTGTAAAGAGCGCAAACGCCGCACTGCGGTATTATTGGCGTCAAACGTAGTCCAGTTGCGAAGACAGCTTAACCAGGACAGTTAATGATCCACTTGTTGAATACTGGGGGCTAATGAATCTACGAGAAATCGAGCCTTATTTGCTGGTCGTACTCTTGGTCGTTTCAAGGTGTATGCACGATTCCAGTAACCTTGGTTTGCAGGCCATACATACATGGTTCGGTACCTGAATTATGTCACTTGGCCGTATGTATTACTGCGCCTGTCGATGTGAGTGGACCGACCATGCTCTGCGGCATCCAACCGCAGGGGTTCGATGCATCAGGGGTAAATGACATGACAAAAAAGTTTAACGCTTACTTCGCTATCATATTCTTAACGGTGTGTTTAATTACAGTAGTAGGTGGGTCGGTACTTCCCGACGTCGCGGCAGCGGACACGGCGCGGGAGTTCAAGCGCACCGTCAATGATCTTGAAGACCAGAGCGAGAACCTCAAAGATGAGGTCGAAGCATTTCTTAGGGACGAGGATGAATGGGAGCCCAAGGGCAAATATGAAGATCTGTGGGATGAGGTGACGAAGTTCAATAAGCAATCTGTGAGACTAACAGATTGGGTCAGAGACGAGGAACCCGTGCGCGAACTAGAGGAGTTAGTGAATCGCATGGAAGACACGACGGATCAAATCGATGATTTGTTGCGACGGGTCGACGCCAGTCGACGTGTAGAGCGCGAGTGGGATGACGCGCTTGATCTTTTGAAGGATGTTAGGCGTCAGCTTGGCGATGGTTTTGCCTATGGAACCAGCGAATCCGCTGCTGGGACTCAGCAAGCAAGTAGCAATATGTCCACGCAACAAGCGGACTTTGCTGTCAACATCATTGAAGACCGCAGCGAGCGTATGAAGAATGCTTTTGCAGAGAGTGGAAAGGAAAATGGTGTGTTGGGCCAGCAGCTTGCGTTATTTGATCAACGAGCAAATAAGCTTCAAGACACCTATTTCGACGGTCGAAATCCCGCCAGCTTCTTGCCGGTGTTGAAGGCAATGCGGGCGCAACAGCAACAGATATCGGATCTTGTTTCGAACAATTTCGGCGCGGGACCGGTTCAGACGAACTGGAATGAAATCACAAACCAGCTTGATGCGCTCGCTCGTAATTATGGTTTGTGAGTCGTGGGGCTGGACAAGTTGCCGGATGGGCTTGATTCAAAGTGTCATGTATTTGAGTTTCCGTGCTTTGAGAATGTATGGAAGAAACATGCAGAGCTTCCCTAGCTAATCAACTGGGGTTTGCAAAAAGACAGCTCTACTTCAGAAAACACTCCGTACGGGATGAACAGGATAGTGGATATTGAATCGCTGAAATCGCAGTTTGACCAGTCTGTCTCGGCTCTGGTCGATTGGGCCAGCGGCCCTCAATTCTATGCTCAGTGCGGCCTCATATTGTTAGCGATCATTCTCGCTTACTCGCTCGCCGCAATGCTGAAAAAGCATTCACCGATACTCAGGCAGCCTCCTGACACGGGACCGTGGCTTCCGGTGAAGAAGGCCGTCTACCAGATAGGTGACCTATTGTTTCCGCTGCTCGTGATTCTCTTTCTGGGCGTCGCCGTCGAGGCAAGCGAGCTTGCAATACAACAAAGCTGGCTGGTGCGCATCGGCCAGAGTCTGGCTGTTGTGTTTCTGCTTTATTCCATCATTGTTCGCTTCATTAAGAACCCATTTATCCGTCTTATATTCAAGTGGTTCATGATACCGATCGCGATTCTGCATGTGTTTGGCTGGCTAGACGATGTCACTTATTACCTGGACACGCTTGACCTGGAGGTTGGCAATATCAGGGTCTCTGCATACGGATTGGCACGGGCTGTTGTATTTGGATCTGCTCTGTTCTGGTTGGGCCGCCTCTCGAATAACGCGGGCCAACGCATGATCCGCAAGCAGGAAAGTATTGACATCGGCACTCGCGAAGTATTCGCCAAGCTGTTTCAGGTCGTCCTTTTTGTGGTTATCTTCATCCTCCTGCTGCAGATCATGGGCATCAACCTGACTGCGTTAGCAGTTTTCGGCGGCGCACTGGGTGTCGGTCTGGGGTTCGGTTTGCAAGCAATTGCATCAAACTTCATATCCGGGATGATTATCCTCCTTGATCGTTCTCTGAAAGTTGGTGACTATATCGAACTGGATGATGGCTGTGCGGGCACGATCCGCAAAATGAATATGCGGTCTACCTTGCTAGAAACATATGACGGCAAAGACATCATGGTCCCCAATGAACAGTTCATTACGACAAGGTTTGTTAACTGGACCCACAATAATGCGAAGCAGCGGTATTCTCTTGAATTCCAGGTGGCTTATAAAACAGACATACCCAGGATGCTTGCAATTGTTAAAGAAGTCGTGAGGTCGCATCCGCAGGTTATTAATGAACCCGATACGCCAATAGAGGAACTGGCCGATGCTGAAATTAGTGGATTCGGCGATTCGGGCATCGATATTCTGGTGGAGTTTTGGATGGACGGCATCGATGATGGAGTGAATCGAGTAGGCGCCGATCTATTGCTGATGATTTGGCAGGCACTCAGAGACAACGATATCGAAATCCCGTTCCCGCAGCGTGAAGTTAAAATTCTCAGCGCCTCTGGGGTTTCGTCATAGTAGAGTATTTACACTATGCTATCCGAAAGACGCAACGTAGTGCGTCCACCGCCTTTACCGTGGTAGCCATAGTGGAGCTTGAAACGTTTCTGTGACAGGCGACATCTCTTTATGATGCGATTGCTCGTTACGATCGTCGGCCCTATCCCTTTCTATCGAAGTGTCCTTGGAATTACACGCTCCGTATGTGTCGATTGGTGGAACAGCACCTGTTGCGTCTGATGGACAGACGGTTGGTGTTGGCGAACTTGTGGCACAGGCACGTCGATGTCTCGGGATCATTCAAGATGTGCTCGAGCGTTGTGGGGCAGGGCTTGAGGACGCCGTGCGCACTCGCGTTCTGCTGATGCGAATCGAAGATTGGGAGGCCGTTATCAAGGTTCGAGCCCAGTTACGACCAATTTAGCGAATAAAAATAGTGTGCGTCCTGATTGTTATCAGTCACATAGCCATCCAGACATGGGCTCTCTTCAACACATTTTTTCTTCGGTGGACATCTCGAGCGCTTTGCTTTGAAGAATAACCAGACCGAATCAGATGGGCAGATCGCGGCTACGCCCTTGCTTCTCGCGGTCGATTAGAACGGCGTCGCGAATAGAATCGCTACACTGATGAAGTCGACGTTGTCATCGACGTTAGTGTATTCGAGCTCAAACTGTGCGATGCCGACGGAGAATCCAAAACCTAGCCCAGCGGAGAATTCTGTATCATCGTCTGAACTACGACCGACACTAATGTCTGCGGACACCAGCCCACCCTTGGCCTTAAAGTAGACAGGACCAGCAGAACGAAAAACGCCATATACCCCCAAGGTATCTATTTCCCAATCCCCCTGACCGCGGGGCGCATCGGCGTCATTGATGGTCGCGGTATAGGTGCCTTCGACGGCGATGTCACCGATACCAACGCCTAGAAACTCGTAGCCAAGTGTAACACCGGCATTGATCGCGTCATCGAACCCGCTGCGGTCATTGTCCATTATTCCACCCACTGCACCGATATAAAAACCATCGGCGGCGTGACTCGGAATAGGAATCAAGATCGCAGCCAAAAGTGCTGAGGCAAGAAAGTTTCGATACATCGGAATTCTTCGTTTCAGTAAGAAAATAAGCATCGTTCCTAAGCGTCTATTAGAAATTGATAGGCGTCAACTAAAGTCGTTGCGCATTCTTTTAATTGAGATCGATTGTCGGAAATCGGCGACACATTGAGCAATGAATGCTGATCACAAGTGTATCCCCAAATTGGTTGACCCAGATCAATGTATCATTTCGGGCCTAGATTAATACTGCTTATTCTGGTTTTTTCTCGGTACCTCACGCCGCGCGCATGCTTCAGCGATTAAAGGAATGATGCACGCCTTCGAATGGCGTTCAGTCGGATGATTGGCACAGTAAATCAACAGCGTACAAGTATACAGACAATGAAACACGTGGTATCTGGAGCGACGGTAAAGACCTCGCAGGAGGGGGCGCTATCGATCGAGGAGTTGGATCGGGTGAACGCTTATTGGCGGGCTGCGAACTATCTGTCAGTCGGTCAGATTTATCTTATGGACAACCCGTTACTAACAGAGCCGCTGACTATTGAACACATAAAGCCGCGGTTGCTCGGACACTGGGGTACAACGCCCGGGCTCAATTTTGTCTATGTGCATCTCAACCGCGTTATCAAGGCGCGAGATCTGAACGTGGTTTTCATTACAGGACCCGGCCATGGGGGACCTGCTTTGATCGCGAATACCTATTTAGAAGGAACGTATAGCGAAATTTATCCGGAAGTGTCGCGAGATGCCGACGGATTGCGCAAGCTCTTCAGGCAGTTTTCGTTTCCAGGCGGTATTCCCAGTCACGTCGCGCCGGAAACACCGGGCTCTATCCATGAGGGAGGCGAGTTGGGATACGCGATCTCTCACGCCTATGGAGCTGTGTTTGACAATCCGGATCTGATCGCGTGTTGTGTAGTTGGAGACGGCGAAGCGGAGACAGGCCCGCTCGCGGCCGCGTGGCATTCCAACAAGTTTCTGAACCCCATCCAGGATGGAGTAGTGTTACCGATCCTCCATCTAAACGGTTACAAGATTGCCAACCCCAGTATTCTTGCGCGTATCTCCCGAGAGGAGGTGGGCTATCTCTTCAGAGGCTATGGCTACGTTCCTTATTTTGTAGAAGGAGCGGACCCCAAGTTTATGCATCAGCAGATGGCGGCGACTTTGGACTCAGTTATAGACGAGATCCAGCGCATCCAACAAGATGCCCGCCGGCACGGTACAGGCGAACGTCCGCGTTGGCCGATGATTGTATTACGAACGCCGAAAGGTTGGACCGGACCTTCGCAAATTGATGGTAAGAAAATGGAAGACTCTTGGCGGTCACATCAAGTACCTATTGCCGATATGGCCACTAAACCCGGCCACATTGAGCAGCTTGGGCAGTGGATGCAGAGCTACAGACCAGAAGAACTGTTTGATCAAGACGGAAGGTTGTTCGCAGAGATTGCTGATCTTGCTCCACGGGGTGAGCGCCGCATGGGGGCCAATCCACATGCTAACGGTGGCTTGTTGCTGAAGGACTTAAAGATGCCTGAATTCAAAGACTATGCCGTGGATGTACCTAAGCCCGGTGTAGTCATTGAATCGGCCACCCAAGTCATGGGCCTGTTGCTGCGCGACGTGGTGAAAAACAACCCGCACAACTTTAGAATCGTGGGACCAGACGAGACGACGTCGAATAGACTTTCGGCTCTGTTCGAGGTTACTGATCGCAGATGGGTCGCGGACACGCTTCCTGAGGATGAACATCTGTCGCCGGATGGGCGAGTGATGGAGATTTTAAGTGAGCACACTTGCCAGGGTTGGTTGGAGGGGTATCTGCTGACGGGGCGCCACGGCTTGTTCTCTTGTTACGAAGCGTTCATTCACATCGTCGACTCAATGTTCAATCAACATGCGAAGTGGCTGAAGGTCTCGAAGGAAATTCCATGGCGGCGTCCCATCGCGTCGCTCAATTATCTACTAACGTCGCACGTTTGGCGCCAGGATCACAATGGATTCTCCCATCAGGATCCCGGATTTATCGATCATGTTGTAAATAAGAAGGCAGACATTATCCGAGTCTACTTACCGCCTGATGCCAATACGCTGTTGTACATCACGGACAAATGTCTTCGCAGTCGAGACTTTATCAACGTGATTGTGGCGGGAAAGCAAGCACAGCCTCAGTGGCTCGATATGAATTCCACCATAAAACATTGCAGTGCGGGGATCGGTCTGTGGCAGTGGGCTAGCAACGATCAAGGAACGGAACCAGACGTGGTCATGGCATGTGCAGGTGATGTTCCGACTTTGGAGACGCTGGCAGCGGTCGATCTGTTACGGCAGCAACTACCGAGCCTCAAGATCCGCGTAATCAATGTGGTGGATCTGATGACGTTGCAGCCTCGGGAAGAACATCCTCACGGGCTGAGCGATAAAGACTTTGATGCATTGTTTACTACCGATAAGCCCATTATCTTTGCCTACCATGGGTATCCGTGGCTGATACATCGCCTAACATATCGTCGTACCAACCATAACAACTTGCACGTTCGGGGTTACAAAGAGGAGGGCACCACGACGACACCGTTCGATATGGTCGTGCGTAACGACCTCGATCGCTTTCACTTGGTTGAGGATGTTATCGATCGAGTTCCGAGCCTTGGATATAAGGCGGCGTACACAAAACAGTTGACTCGTGACCGACTTATCGAGCATGGCGAATACATCGCTCTGCATGGTCAAGATATGCCTGAGATTCGAGATTGGAAGTGGCCAAACATCGATGACAGTGCATAGCGGCTGAAGGGGGGAATGATGGGACGGGAAGCAAAAATTCAGGAGCGAGTACCTATCCCAGATGTCTCGCTTCGTAATAACAGGCACTATCTTTTGGGTTTACCACCAGCCCTTGAACCTCTCGCCGCAACCATTGCTGAGCTTGCCATAGATCTGCGCTGGACCTGGAGCCATGCGGGAGACAGTCTATGGAAGACACTGGATCCAGGGATTTGGGAGCAGACCGAGAATCCCTTTGTGGTGTTGCAGAATGTGACGCGCGCCCGATTGGAGGAATTGGGTCGCGACACCCGGTTCAAGCAGCTGCTAGAACAACTATCGTGCAGCCACCGAGAATATTGCGCAGACCCCGGCTGGTATGGCACGAACTACCCAGATGCTGACTTGAAGGGGGTGGCCTATTTCAGCATGGAATTTGGTCTTGGCAATGCGCTCCCGCTTTACGCGGGTGGGTTGGGAGTTCTTGCTGGGGACTATCTTAAAGCGGCCAGTGATCTTGGTATGCCGGTAGTCGGTATTGGACTGCTTTATCAGGAAGGTTATTTTCGGCAAGTTTTGGATATGGATGGACGCCAGCAAGAAATCTACTCTTATAACGATTCAGCGGTTTTGCCTGTCCAACCGGTTAGTGCCCGCAGCGGGGCCTGGATGCATATACCACTCGAATTGCCCGGGCGCACCGTCCGTTTTCGCGTGTGGCAAGCGCGGGTCGGTCGTGTGCAATTGTACTTGCTCGATAGCAACGATCCGTTAAACAGTCCGTTAGATCGCGGAATTACCAGCAGGCTTTATGGTGGTAATCAGGAATCCCGACTGGTTCAAGAGGTTGCTCTGGGAATCTGTGGCTGGCGGTTGGTCGAAGCCTTGGACTTGGACATCGACATCTGTCACCTGAATGAGGGGCACGCTGCATTCGTCACGCTCGAGCGCGCCCGATGCTTCATGCAGAAACATCATATTGGTTATTGGGAAGCGCTATGGGCGACACGTGCCGGCAATATCTTTACCACCCATACACCGGTGCCATCGGGTTTTGATACATACGACCCTGACCTATTGGCTAAGTACGGAGCAGATTATGCGTCTAGTCTAAATGTGGAGCCCGAGGCACTGGCCGGTCTGGGGCGCAAGAATCCCCACGACCTTACCGAACCATTTAATATGGCGTACCTCGCCATTCGCGCCAGTGGTATGACCAATGGTGTGAGCCGTCTACACGGCGACGTCAGTCGTAGGATCTTTCGGGATCTCTATCCGCGTTGGCCGCTGCTAGAAGTTCCGATCACTCATATCACCAATGGAATTCATGTGCCATCTTGGGATTCTCAGTGGGCCGATGATATTTGGACTCGGAGCTGTGGCAAAGAGCGTTGGCTCGGCACACTGGATACCATGAGTGAAGCAATAGAGGCACTTGATGACGAGACGCTGTGGGCCTTTCGTGGAGAAGAGCGGAGTGATCTTGTGAGGCATGCACGCAATCGCTTGGCTCGACAGCTAGCGCAACGTGGCGCAGACGTAAACATGATTGCCGATGCCCATGACATCTTGGATCCCAATGTTCTTACGCTGGGATTTGCTCGACGGTTTGCAGAATACAAGCGGCCAAATTTGTTGTTACAGGATCAAGATCGTCTGACTCGGCTTCTCACAAATTGCGACCGCCCGGTTCAACTGATCATTGCGGGCAAGGCCCATCCAAACGATGAAACAGGAAAGCGTTTTGTCCAGCAATGGGCGAGATTCGTACAGCGACCGGAAGTTCGATTGCGAGCGGTATTTCTCGAAGACTATGACATTGCATTAGCGCAGGAGCTCGTGCAAGGAGTAGATGTGTGGATCAATACCCCGCGTCGTCCATGGGAGGCGTGCGGTACCAGTGGTATGAAGGTGCTCGCCAATGGCGGCCTAAATCTCTCTGAGCTGGACGGATGGTGGGCTGAAGCGTGTTCCGATGATGTGGGTTGGTCACTTGGGGACGGACAAGAACACAGTGGACGTGACTGGGATGTGATCGAGGCAGAACAGCTATACCGACTGCTAGAGAATGAGATCGTGCCGGAGTTTTATGACCGCGATTCCACCGGGGTGCCGGGTGCCTGGGTGGCGAGGATGCGACTCAGCATGGCTCGATTAGCACTGCAATACAGCAGCAACCGTATGATTCGTGACTATTTGACAGAACTCTACCTCCCTTCGGCGTCAGCCCACCGACGTCGCATCGAATCAGGCGGTCGGCTCGCTATAGAGCTTCGTCAATGGGAACTCACCTTGAAACATCATTGGAATGAAATCCACTGGGGGAATCTTGAAGTCAGCGAGCAACATCAAGGTTGGTGTTTCAGTATTCAGGTGTATTTGGGAGAACTTGCCCCTGAATTGGTGCAAGTCCAGCTGTTTGCAGAAGCAAACGGACAGCAGGACACCTATTGTGAGGTCATGCAGCAAACCTCGCAAATTCTAGGCGCGACCAATGCTTATGTGTATCAGTGTGTCGCCCCCACAACACGTCCGCATGAGGACTATACCGCGCGTGTTGTGCCCTACCACGCGCAAGCGCGAGTACCAACAGAATTGTCATTAATTCAATGGCAAAGGTAGCAGAGAAGCGCTTGCGTGATCTTGACTTGAGCTAGCGGCCTCGGCGGCCTAGCTCATGCATTTTCTCCAACCACCTGTTGTGCTTTGCGTCGTTGGCCGTTTCGACTAGACCAATCAAAGCTTCCTTAATCGGACCGATGCCGCAGAAGCCAAGGATGTTTCGCTCCAGACTCTTGAGGCTATGTGCTCGGAAGTACCAGCGATAGAAAAATCCAGGCATGCCCATAGTGATGACTATACGAGCGGATCTGCCCTTTAGCAGCTTCTTCCATAAGCCTTTAGATTTGGTTTCGAAAGCAAATTCGGGTCGGAAGGCCTGTTCGAAGAACGCCTTCAGTAGAGCCGGCATGGTCCCGAGCCATAAAGGATAGATAATCACTAAGTGCTCTGCCCATTTGATAGTGTGTTGGGCGCGGTTGATAGCGTCTGGGACCACGCCAGTCTCAAAGTCCTTTTTCGTACGTAGCAAGGGGAACTCAAGTTTGGCAACTTCTATACCTCTGACGTCGTGGCCTGCTTCGTCCGCTCCTTTCACATAGGCGTCCGCAAGCGCATGACAGAAATGTCCACCATCCAGGTCGGGATGTCCTTGAATCAAGACGATACGTTTAGGCATATCAGTGTGTGTCTACTGGTTTGGCTCTGGATTGCCCGTTCTCGTGCAAACGGTGGTCGCTTTTGTCGATTACTTCTTTGTATCAGGCGCTATTAGAGCGAAATCATACACTTGCGGTCGTTGATACAGGTCAAGATGTATATCCAAAAGCACGGCTAACATTCCTGAGCAAGATAGAGCCGTGTGTTACCGTGTTGATACGTTCTGGATGCCCGAGTTTTGCCGCGAATAGGTATGTTATGTGATCAAACGAACGACAAGAAATTCATTGATCGGAGCGATGATCGCTATTGTTGGATTTGCGGCGGTTTTTTCTTGGCAGCGCAATCAACAGGGAACGTTCCAAGGTTTTGCGTCTGGCAATGGCCGACTCGAAGCCACTGAAGTCGATATCGCCACCAAATGGGCGGGTCGTTTGTCGGAAGTATTGGCGGATGAGGGGGATTTTGTACAAGCGACCGAAGTTGTTGCTCGCATGGACACCAAAGAGCTAAAAGCTCAAGTACGCGCAGCCGAGGCCGAAGCAAGACGCGCGCAATATGCTCGTAATCACGCCACCGCCGTGGTAGCGCAACGTGAGAGTGAACTCGGGCTTGCTGAGAGCAATTTGGAAAGAGCGCGTAATCTGTATGAAAATCAGAATATCTCCGTTCAAGAGCTTCAGCATAAACTAACGGCGATGAAAACCGCGGCGGCAGTGCTTGCTGCGTCTGAAGCGAATTTGGCGAACGCAGCTGCCGCGATTGAGGCTGCTACTGCCAGTGTGGAGAGGGTTCAGGCACAGTTAGATGAAAGCATTTTGGTCGCGCCGATTAACGGACGCGTTCTCTATCGATTGGCGGAACCGGGTGAGGTATTGCCTGCAGGTGGCAAAGTGCTGTCACTCATCGACCTCGATGATGTCGATATGACGATATTTCTATCCGAGGCGGACGCCGGTAAGGTGTTGTTGGGCTCGGAGGCGCGTATTGTGCTTGATGCGATACCAGATATGTCCATCGGAGCCCATGTTTCTTTTGTTTCTCCTAAAGCGCAATTTACCCCTAAGCACGTTGAGACCCGAACAGAACGCTCGAAGTT
>JAOTYS010000577.1 GCA_029861795.1 Gammaproteobacteria bacterium
GCCGCCGGTTGCAGTTGTCTCACTTAGCCGGTTATAAAAAAGGTCATATAGCGTCCGATTGGTGTCAGCTTCACGTTGTAACGCAAGCAGCTTTGATTCCTTGCGCCCAACCTGCTGGTAAAGTTGTTTAGCGCGATCCAGCTCATTGACGAGTTCAATTTCTGCCGCCCGGGTAGCCTCATATTTCTTTTTGATTGCTTGTGAAACGTTGCGACGTTGGGAACGTAGACTCTCGGTGGCCTTGTCTAACTCCGACTGTGCAGCGATCATTTCTGGATGCAACGGTCCGTAGCGTTTCGCGAGCTCCGCCACTTTTCGTTGTGTTTGCGCTTCGGCTGCCTGCAACTCTTGGACAACCGGATCATCAAGGATCGCCGAAATACCTTGTAAGTCTTCGACTGGAGTGCTGCGGCCCTGGAATATTTGCCTATATGCAATCCTGTCCTGAGACAGTTCACTTCGAATTTCCACAAGCCGCGACGTCAATTCGTTGATTTCTCGGGCGGGAAGGGACTTCAGGCCCTCAACGTCGATCAGTTGTTCCTGCTCTCTGAAGTCCTGAAGTTGTCGCTCTGACGCCTCCAGTTTCCCCTTCAAATCTGCAAGCCGTTCCAACATCCAGTCTGCGGCGGAATCCGTCACGCCTGCTCGCATACCTAGTATGCTCTGGATATAAGCTTGTGCGTGATTGTTCGCTATGCTTGCCGCCAAATCAGGATCTTCTGATTCAAACTCAATGTTTACGAGTTGAGTGTTAGGTATTGGTTCGATGGCCAAATTGTCGTGGTAAGTCTCGATCACATCGTCCAAGGTGTCATCCCGAACCCGTTTTGATCGGTTTGGCAGGACGGATTGGATCCAAGCGCGTAAATCGAAATCGAACCACGACTCTTCGTCGGCGAAACCTGGTTGATTGGCAAGATCCAACAGATTAACGACATTTACTACTAGCGGGCGCGAGTTCAGTATTTCAAATTGCGTGTCGTAGTGCTGCTGACTCAGGTTTTCGAGTCCATAGACTTGCTCGATGGAAACTACGTTGGACGGTTGTGATTCGATCAATAGTGTTGCTGTTGCTTTGTAGACGGGTGTCATCACGAGCACCACTACCGCCGCGATCAAACTGGCTGCACTGGCAAGTGCTAGGATGCGCCACTTTTCGCGTCTGAGGACGTCCCAGGACTGGCCCAGATCATCCAATATTCTGTATTCACGCTCCATCTATCCTAGAAAAAACTCTGGTGAACGGTAATGACATCCCCGGCTTCCACCGGGTCGTTTAGCGTGATCGGTTTGGCAACTCCGTCACCAGAGCGAATCACCATAATCTTCTTCTTGGCAGCGCGTTCGGTGAAGCCGCCCGCCAGCACAACGGCTTTTTGTAGCGTAAGCCCTGGTTGATAGGCAATTCCACCCGGCTCCTGTACTTCGCCGTGCAAGAAAAACGGACGGTATTCTCTAATGGACACCGTGACATCTGGATTGACTAGATACGGCCCTTTAAGGCCGCTAGTTATCAGTTGCTCAAGTTCGATAACGCTCAGTCCTTCCACCTTGAGCTCACCAAGAAACGGGTAATTCAACGTGCCCGTATCGTTGAGCCGAAACTCCATGCTGAGGTCCTCTTCACCAAACACGGAGATTTGAATGTGGTCGCCGGGCCCCAGCTTGAACGCGTTGGGATCCGCCAAACTATCAGCAGACCCGTCACTAAAGGGCAGGCAAAACAATGCCATTGTGGCTAGCAACGGTAGGCCTGAACGATAACGGAATCTAATGGTGGTTCCTTTCCAGTGAGGGAGAAGCTTATTGATGGCCCGCACGCCTTGTATTGATGTTTTCATTGTTGTTTGGCGCCCGAATTTGCGTGCGCAGTTATTTTAGTACGCGCTGTCTGGGGATTACATAATAATAAAAACAGGGTGTTGTATTGTTTTCTTAAACCTATATTAGCATATTCCACCGCAAGCCCCGTTCATTTAACGGCTTATTACCGCGCCGATTCTGAAAATGTTGCCGTCGAATACCAGCTGGTCGAAGTTGCTGTCTCGAGAATTCAGCTCGGCGCTGGCGTTCCATTCGAGCCAGTTCCGCATTTTGTAGTTTATGGAAAATATGTACTGTGGCTGCTGCTGATTTCGATTCGTTGTCGACCCGAGGTAATCCTGATCAAGATACCGGGCTACGACCCTTGATCTCAGACGGTCTCTCCATTCATGTTCCCACGAAAAAGAGTAACTCGTGTTGTCGATGAAATTACCTCCGCCATTGCTTTCGGATGGGTGTCGGGCGGTTTCGAAATCGAAGTGCGAATAAGTGCGGGGCGACCAACGAAGATTTATCCCCCAACTAGTGTTCGAGAATTCACCACGGTCGGCTGCATCAAAGTTCTTCTTGGTATATCCAATTTTCGCGGTGCCCGTTATCTGAGCGGTCGCGTCCCACTGAACGCCCAACTGGTAGCGAGATTCTTCACTGTCCAAACTTGATTCAGACAAGCGGTTGTTCTCGTAGTCGAAAGTCGAGAGTCGCGCATCAACTATCAGAGTTGTCTTAGGCATAACCGCGTAGTGAAAACCAGCACCTCCATAGCGGTCTTTACGATCAAAAAAGCGTGTTCTATTTTGATCATTAGTGTACTCAAGATCGCTGACCCCGGCCTCAACCACGATCCGTCCTTTAGCAGAAATCCCATAACTGAATGTGCCCAGAATGGTCCCCTGTTGATGCTCGTGGGGGATCGGCGGGTTGTTGCTTGCCGGATCGAAACCGTCGGTTAGGTTACTGCCTCGATCATCATGGGCATCTTCAAAAGACCCTTTAACCTCCAATTCTCCCCTTGCACCGACCGGTAGATAGGCGTCGGCGTTGAAAAAGTGATCGTCGTAGTTATCCGTGCTGCCGACGGCATAACGAGCAATGTCACCCTTATAGCTTAGGGCGTAGCGCTGCCCGGATGGCTGCGCGGCGATAGTTAGGCCAGGAGAAATCATCGT
>JAOTYS010000578.1 GCA_029861795.1 Gammaproteobacteria bacterium
GGCACCCTGTCACGCAGCACTTGCGCAAGAGCAGTCAGTCGAACCGCTAGAAAAATGTTGCTGTGACGGACGAAGCCAAATTATCGCTGGCAACTTTCTTTCCACGGTTAACTGGCTTTGTCCGTCACGACCGATTTTGTCCTTCTGCCCAAAATCAGAACTGATGCAACCCAGCAACCGATCAACAACAATCCGACGTAAGAAGCTGTATCTCTCGCTCCCGAATGTCGTTTCCAATCGGTCACCCAAATTTCGTGTTCATTGTCAAATTCAGCTTTGAATGAGTAGGTTCCTCCATCTTTCATATTCGCATCAGGGTTCAAGATCGCAAGGACCTCACCAATATGAGTTGTGGTGTGCCAGGTATCGCCCGTAACACTTGTGGTTTCTCTGTCTAGCTCCAACAGCTTGCCGCGCCTTTCATCTTTGTTTTCGAGAGTATGCAAATAGCGGCTATCGCTCGCGACTACGTGGCTTATGAATAAAAGTGGAACCGAAAAATAAGCGATGATACAAACGCAGCATCCCGCTATTCGATATGTATTAAGACACAATAACCTCGCATCATGCCGAGCTTTGGTAATAAACAAAAATGGAATTATTCCTGCGACAGTCAATAGGTGCGTGAAGACCGAATCCACTTGGAAAACGCCGAGACGCAAAGCCTCCCAATTGAAGGGTGCGAGCAAGTGGACGCCAACACCCCACTTGTCTTGCAATGAGTCCAACAATAGGTGCACTAGGCTACCCAATAATGCATAAGCTGCAACGACCTTGAAGTTCCGAAACAAGAAAGCAAATGCTATACAGGCAAAGAAGCAACCGACTAGCGACGATTGCGCGATAAAGTATGCATAAGTTGAGATCGGTTCGACAGAAAAACTAGACGCGTCGACCAATCGCCGCACTATCCACGGCAAATCCGGAATGACACAGCCGGCCAGTACCGCAATGAACGGTACGCGCCAAGGACTAAAAACGGCTGAGTGAACCGCCACATGTACTAACGTATTTGGGATTCAACGCCTCCTCGCGACCTGGGTCCAAACTGCCATTCTACGCGTTCTTCCGAGGGAACCGAACGACAGAAAACAGCCAAAAGCCGACGTCTAAGGCTCTGTAACGGTTAACAGGTTCGTCAGGTCTGCATTCGATTCGGCGCGGAATTATTCTACCTCGCCAAGCAGGAGGAGTTTCCTTCCATTCTTATACCATATCTCGCCTGTCTCACTGTTCACGCGCACAACCCATGCACTTTCATCCAGGTTTGCCGTATTTCCAGCAAAAAAAATCCATTTTCCACTGCAGGCAGCGTTAGAACCCTCTCCGACAAAACAAGTCATTTTCTGCGAGTCTACCGCCTGCGACTGTGCGAGCAGAGGCGAGATCGATGTACCGGAAATTATCCCAAGCAGCAAAACGAGACTGATCAGTACTAGTTGCTTCATTTGGTTTGCCCTCTCTTCTTTTCTTCTTTGGATGGAGAATGACAATCTTATGCCAATTGAAGAATTTGTGTTTTGAACAGCGATACCGATTGAGGCCCGCTCTACCGAAAGAGAGTCTGTTGTGACCAATTCCGACGACACTTTACTGCTAGGGCTTGCAAGCCGTTAGGTCCGAATTTCGGAGGTTCGCGGTAGGAATGCCGGTTGCCCGGCACCCCCCGCACAGATCCCAGCGTGCGCTACTAACGCACTGGGCTCCTCCGTCAGGTAATAACCCGGAGCAGAACTACTGCACAAGATGAGAACGCATCAGGCACATCGTGTCCACACCCCGTTGTCCTGCTCTACGCACAGCCATCAGACAGTTCGACGCAGCGACCCGGCTCTGTGTCCGGACTGCGGTCTCCTGATAGCTGTTCCCCTCAGGCAGTGTCCTTCCCTCCACCGTCTCCGCCAAGGGCAAGCCCTCTTTGTTCGATGGCTTCATCAGTACTATAACGCTGTCCGACTTCTCATCCACGTACATGTTCATCGTTTAGTTTATACCTTCATGAACCGGCCCGAGCCTGTCCGGGCGTGAATGAGATCTCCCAGGTTCCGGTCAAAGAACGTCTCCACGTGCATGGGGTCTACGACGGCGCAAGGTCCATTCCACACTGGCCTTCTGCGCATGAAATGATGTTGCCTTCTCTTCAGCGGAAGGAGATCGGCACCTCGAAGTTCGACCCATTTCGCCGCTCAATACCCAGCCCATGGTCTCCCCTGTGAACGCTTCACGACTACCCTCGCGAGTAGCCGCGCATCACTCGGGGCCGGAGCGGTTGGCTAAATTTTACTCCGTGGAGGACTCGCACCTCCTATTCTTTGCCAGCTTTGCCTGGCGCACTCCGCTTCGGGTCGCTTTGTGCCTGTCGGCATCCCACTACCTCAACGACTGCTATCAAGCGCCAAGCAGACGACCGACAGAAATTTTTCGCAAGCGAAATTTGACAGGCTTCTTTTGCGCATGAATCAGTCATTCAAACTGCTAGAAAGACGTTGCCGGGAAGGGCACAAAACGGCCAGGAGCGGTTCGTTGCGCCAGGCGCGAACCACTTAGCCGACCATTCGAGTCAGTGGCCAGGAGCCAAAATCGTCATGCCTATTATCAGGTAGGCAACAGTACTGATGATGCCGACCACCAGCGCATAAGGCAATTGCGTCTTGATATGATCAATATGGTCGGATGCTGCACCAGTCGAAGCAAGAATTGACGTATCCGATAGCGGAGAACAATGATCACCGAAAACGCCCCCGCCGGCGACTGCCGCTAACGACGCATATACGATCGGTCCGAGTTCTCCGGCGCTAAAGTTCAACGACAGCGGAATGGCAATGGGCATCATGATCGCGAACGTACCCCACGAAGTACCGGTGGAAAAAGAAACGATGCCTGCAATCAGAAAAGTGAGTGCCGGCAACAGGCTTGGCGTGAGCCAGGTCTCTGTTTGCGCGACTATATATAGAGCGGTGCCCATCGATTCCGATAGCGCGTTTAGCGCGTAA
>JAOTYS010000579.1 GCA_029861795.1 Gammaproteobacteria bacterium
ATTGATGATGGGTTTTCCATCGTCCTCGGTACAGACTTTCTCGGGTTCCGGGTCACAGTCGCTAAGACTTCTGTCACAGCAGTAACGGGTCAGTGACGACTGACTGCTAGTCCCCGGTGTCGGTGTCTGCATCGCGTCGCCCTCTGACTCACTTTCGCACCCCAAGACCCAGACCAAGGCCATGGCAGCAATCCAAATTCGCCCATTCATAACTCGCCCTCCGAAACGCCTCCGAATCTCGCTAATAAGAGTCTATATGATTGTGGACGTGTCCGCCGGGGCTTTGAGCCGTTAATCGTAAGTGCATCGCGCATCGAGCCATAGGCCCATACCGCTTGGCGGTTTGAAATCTGCCAGTTTAAGAGGTTGATGATGTCCGTATATGGACTCCTCCTCGTTTGCAAGCAAGCTGTATCTGGCAATCATGGCACGACTGCATACGTATATTCGGCCTCATAAGTTGGCATTCACACGTTGATGCCGGGCCATAATGGTTTATTCGCGCATCAGCTCCCAATCGCTTTGTCGTACTTTACGTACGTGGACATTACCGGGTTTAGCTGACGCCGGTCTAACCTGTTTGCCATCATTCAGTTTGCTTTAGCAATCGTCTTGGAGGATCTCTTTTAGGTTTCCTGTCTCAGCTTATCGCATAGTCAGGATCGTAATCAGTTTCATTCCTGAGCATAGCCCAGGCCATACGAGCAGTCTTGTTGGCTAATGCCACCGCTGCCACATTCGGATGTTTTTGATTCGCAATGTTGGTCACCCAACGACTGAGCCGATCATCTTTGTGTGTTGCTCGGGCGACCACCGCCCTGGCACCGTGGATCATCAGCGTACGAAGATAAACATCACCGCGTTTACTAATGCCGAGCAGCCGATGTTTATCACCGGAACTGTGTTGTTTGGGCGTGATCCCGATAGCTGCGGCCATCTGCCGTCCCTTGTGATACTGCCTGGCATCTCCCACACTCGCTATCATGGCGGTAGAGGTCATCGGACCGATTCCACGCAGTTGCTGCAAGCGCACACAGTCTTCATTGTTCTCGGCCAGTCGTTTGATCAATTTATCCATCTCGCACACGCGATCATCCAACCCTAGCAAGTCGTTCCACACACCTTGCAGCAAAGCGCGGAAGTCTGCCGTCAACCCGTTCTCCGCATCTTCTAACCAGCACGGGATCGCAGCACGCAGTGAACTCAATTGCTTCGGTGCCACCAGACCGTACTCGGCTACCAGGCCCCGGACCTGGTTGGCCTTGGCCGTTCGCTGCGTCATCAACTCAGCACGGATGCGGTGGGTGGCCTGGATATCCTGTTGCTCAACACACTTGACCGTCACAAAGCGCATGTTCGGTCGACTCATTGCTTCACAAATCGCCTCAGCGTCCTTGGCATCACTCTTATTACTCTTCACATACGGCTTTACAAACTGTGGCGGAATCAACTTCACCGTGTAACCTCGTGCCTGAAGCTGCCGACCCCAATGATGCGCACCTGCACAGGCTTCCATGCCAATCACACAATCGGGCTCTGTTTTATCCAGCAATACCTTGAACCATTGGTGACGCTTCAGGCGACGCTTCAACATCGTCTTGCCGCTGCGATCAACACCGTGTAACTGATAAACATTCTTTGCCAAATCTACGCCAACTCTACTAAGCTTCATGGTGGACTCCTCTTTTCCGTTTGCTGGTGGTATCGCTTACCAGTTTGGCACTTCGATGCCGGTTAGGGGAGGAGAAGTCCATACCATTGCTTTGGGTCGAGGCTGTGTAAAAACTCGCCGAATTTCGCAGGCGATAGGACAGCAGCCCGCATTGGCTGTAAAAGCGTCTAAGACGAAATTCTGATTGCCCATTTTGGTATCGGATAATTGCGAGAGCCGGTGCAATTTACCACCGGCTTTTATCATTTTGCGTTTTCACACAGCCTCGGCCAGGCGCGGACATTGCTTAACGTCAGCTTGCCTTACTACATTGCGATTAGGGCCCGAGCGATTCCAACACACGCTCCACCAACGCCGCCCCAACCCATGAGCCGAATCCCAAAAGAACGTACAGAGCTACCCGCCCGTAGCTGCCGGCATCGAACGGCCATTCGCTGATTTCCATGAGTCGTTGTTCAAGTGCAAGATCCGCACGCAGTTGATGCGCATCGTTCACCGAGCGTGTCTGTGGATCGCGTCGCGAGGCAATGGCATTGCGAACCTGCGTGAGTTCAGATTGTTTCAACGCCTTCAGTCGCTGGTGGATTCCCCAGGTGGGCAGGAACAATGCCAAAACGGCAGCGGCGACAAGCATGACCAACGTCATGGCAGTACCAATCGCCGGTCAGTTCGGGTCGAGCCATAGATTTGCCGAAATGGACAAACTGACAACGGCCAACAAACTGGAACGGACTCCTTGCTGGGCGTAAGGCTTTACCAAGGATGTGTCCAATAAATCGATGCTTTGAATATGCCGTGCGGTTCCAGAAATGGCGACTGCGCTCCATATGAGAAAAAACATAAAGCGAAAGTTGAACCAGCCCAAAAACACCAGGCCCACAAGCGGAACGACGAAATCACCGGACCAGTGGATGGGTTGCAACAGCAACAGTGGGTCGTCCGTTGAATGTAGGAACGCGAAATACATAGCAACCACACCCACCACACCAACCAAATTGGCCGTCGGTCGTGGAAACAAAACGGGCTTGTGATCGAGCGCAAACCGCCGAGCAATCATCTCAAAATGGTCAGTCGTCCAATGACCGAGGTAGTAAACGGCCATCGGTAGATAACCCACCATTACGTAGAGCGTCACGGGCGCGCGTACGGCAATGTCGGGTGAACGCCCAGCAGCCACATCGGCGACAGTGCCGATTACCACGGTGAACCACAACGCGAACCCGCCAAGGACCAGTGAGCAGACAATCCCGATTACCACAGGCGGCACGGATATGGTGTCGGCGAACCATTGAAACGCTCGATGAGTTAAGGG
>JAOTYS010000119.1 GCA_029861795.1 Gammaproteobacteria bacterium
TCCTTCTTAGAAGTCTGCAACACATGAGATTTGTACTCAAGCCCTTTGATCTCTAGCATGAGCAACACTCGCCATGCAGGCGCACTTCCACTTATCCAATAAACTTCGATGCTCATGAGCGATGCTCCAGAGGGGCCATAGCTATCTTCCGCACGTATTTGGGCTTGCTATGCGAGGTTGCGATGTCGCAGAAGTTGCAGATTATCTCCATTGTGTTGAAGTCGATAGCATGGGCCATTTCTGGAAATGGAAGTAATTGTACTGCGGTCGCTCAGAAAATATTGGCTGAAAAAAAGTCACGGGTTTGTAGGTTATAGGCGTATGTTGTTTAACACAAATGACAACTCACTCAAGCGGGGCCTTCAAACCCGTCACTTTATGTCGGCCACTTAGTTCAATCGTTACGGCTCATGAGAGTAGGACAGAGATAGACCTTAGATCAGGAGGAAGATATGGCTAGCAGCCCGCCCAAAATCCATATCGATTCGGTCAAAAAGACGACGATTGGAAATGGAAAGAACTTCGCTGCATCAATTGGCAGGATCGGTACCCAACTAGGAATGACAAAATTAGGTTGCACCACGGTCGAGCTTGAACCAGGTAAGCGAGCTTGGCCACATCATTTGCACTACGGCCAGGAGGAACTATTCATTGTTATCGAAGGTCAAGGAACGCTTCGTTATGACGACAAAGAATACGAGATAAGGCAAGGCGAGATCTTCTTTGCGGGAACTGGCCCTGGGACCGCACATCAAATAGTTAATACATCTGACGCTAAGCTAAGATACCTTGCATTGAGTTCAATGGCCGATCCGGAGGTATGTTATTACCCGGATTCCAAGAAATATGGTGCGTATTGTTGGCGTGACGATGGCAAAGGCGTGCGATTTTTGGCCCACGATGATTCGGGCGTCGACTATTTCGATGGTGAACAGTGAGCGCTAACGACACGTTCAACCGGTTAGCCTACCCGACATGCTTTTTGTATGCGCAAAATTCACGCTTGCTAACGACTGTCAGCCAACTCGAACGTTAGACGCAAACTGTCCCAGAGGCACTTACTCATGAGGGAAAGCTGAAGCGGACTTGTTATTGCTCGGTTCTTTGTTTGGCTGTCAGTTTGTACTTGCTATCGTTCCATGAAACCAACCCTGTTTGGACTAAGCGAAAGTGTGTATACGCGCATTGCTCGGCTCGTGTTCGAGGAGAAGGGCGTTGAATACGAATTCGAAGAAGTAGATATCTTTGGTGATGACGGCGTTCCGGCTGACTATCTGAAGCTTCACCCTTTTGGGAGGATTCCTTCCCTTACTCACGGTGGTTTCGCGCTCTATGAAACCAGTGCGATCATTCGCTACGTTGAGGAGGCCTTTGATGGTCCAGTCTTACAACCCGATACGCCTGAATTACGGGCACGCATGAACCTAATCATAAGCCTGCTGGACTCGTATGCTTACCGTCCCATGATTTGGGATGTTTTCGTCGAGCGTGTCGTTGTCCCGGAGGAACATGGTACCCCGAACGAAGTTGTGATCTCAGGCGCGCTACACATAGCACAAACTTGTTTGGACGAGCTCGAGTTGCGTCTGGGGGATAAACAGTTTTTTCTCGGTCCTGAGTTAACCCTAGCAGATCTTCACGCCGCACCGATGCTGCTCTACTTTGCTCAGACTCCAGAAGGGGAACGGATGTTAGAGTCTAAGTCGAACTTGGTCCAGTGGATGGGACACATGAGATTGCGACATAGCATTGAGCGCACAAAGTCTATATATGGTTAGTCCAGTTCCGCCATACTTGTAGAAGCACGTGTGATCTTAGGCTCTGTTCTAGCATATCCTTCGCGGCGGCTGTGGCACAGCCGGCATCCCAACTATTTGGTCTATAGTATTAGAGGCTGAGTCAAAGATTAAACCAGAGAAAGTTCCGCTACGGCGTTCGCCAACCGGTCATGGTAGGACCTCTGAAGTAAATGAAAGCAATAATTGGGTGGGCGATATATTTTGCTGGATTTTCGATCCTTATGTATATCGATTATTTGCTGAGAGAACAAGACGGCCAGATGTTGACTGGAGGTGTGCCTGTGGTTGTATATCTTCTAGTTTGGTTCCCACTCATGCTTATTGGCACGAGCCTCGCATATGCGGCAGTAAAGTTCTGCAAGAACAAGATTGTAAAACTGGGCTTCGTAACAGGGCAGGTAGTGCTAGTGATCTTTGCAACGATGTTTATTGAGTTAACTTACATGGCCCGGGCAGGTGTTGGCTCATTGTAGGCGTTGTTTGAATGACCCTCTGAATTTGCAGATAACGTCGAGGCTATGCCACAAATACAATCGGCAGATCCCAGGGCACGAAGAAAGGCAATATGGATGATTGTCGCGGCTTCGATAGTTGCATGCCTAGTTAGCTTTTTGTTTGACTCCTACCAAGATAAGCTTGAAGAGTGGTTTCTCAGCGATCCGGGGCGTATTGGTGAGAAACTAAATATTATCATCGCGGTAATGGCTGTGTTGTCTATCCCGTTGCTAATTGGTGCAGCCTATCTTTGGCGTATCGCCCGCAAGATCATCGATGCTCAGCGCTTTCCACCTCCTGGTATGCCGGTCGTTCGAGACACCGCTATCGTCACGGGTGCGAAGGCATTGTGGCGGGGTCGACTTATGCAGGGCACAGCGATCTTTATGGGTGTCGCGGCGGTCTCAGTTCCAATAGGACTAGGCGTCATGTTTCATATGCTGCTGAGCAATATCTAAAAGCGTGGGCGACGCACATCCTTCCTAGTCTGTCGGGCGGAGGACAGTTAAATCATTCATTTCGTAGCACTACTGATCATCTTCGGTCTGGTTTATTTTGTGCTTTGTGTGCCGCTATTCCAGGGTATTAGCGTATGGAGGAAAGGTCGCAGGTTTGTCATTCGACTGGGCACACCTTGGAATGCACGAGATTCGGATCAACGATGGGATATGTTGATGTCCTTCCTATCCTTTGCCGCTGCGCTCGCCCTATCGATGTTCGTATTAGATCAGATCACACACTTTGGCTACTTGCCACCGCTTCAGGCGCCATGATACAGATGAGCACAATGCAGAGCGTGAAGCACGGTCGGTCGATGACAAACAGGGGTGGCAGACAATGAATAAAATTATCGTCATCACCGGCAGCAGTCGCGGTATTGGTGCGGCCACCGCAAAACTTGCTGCACAATGTGGTTACGCGGTTTGCGTTAACTATCTTAACAACCAAGCTGCCGCCGATACCGTTGTCAAAGACATTGAACGCGACGGGGGGCGAGCTATCGCCGTGGTCGCCGATGTGGCTTCAGAGGTCGATGTGGTCCGATTGTTTGAAACTGTGGACAAGGAGTTAGGGCCTATTACCGCGTTGGTCAATAATGCCGGCATTTTGGATCGCCAGATGAATGTTGAAGATATGGATGCCGCCCGTCTTAATCGTATCTTTACTACCAACATAACAGGATGCTTTTTGTGTGCTAGAGAAGCGACGAGGCGTATGTCTATTAAACACGGCGGCGGTGGGGGTGCGATTGTGAATGTGTCGTCGGGCGCGTCAAGGTTAGGTGGTCCCGGTGAATACGTGGACTATGCGGCGTCTAAAGGCGCGATCGATACCATGACCATAGGGCTTGCTCAAGAAGTCGCTGACCAAGGCATCCGCGTGAATGCTGTTCGTCCGGGCTTTATCTATACTGATATTCACGCCAGTGGCGGCGAACCTAATCGTGTGGATCGAGTCAAGGGTTTTGTGCCGATGAAACGTGGCGGTCACGCGGTAGAAGTCGCAAACGCGATTTTATGGTTGCTATCAGATGAAGCTTCGTATTCGACGGGCACGTTTGTTGACGTAACCGGGGGCAAATAATGAGGAAGTTGCCGGACTAGATTTCCACCTCCCGATTGACAGTGCTGCTACGTCAACGTCGATCTGCGCCCGATTTCTCGCCCCTGTCTCGCTGCGATAGCGGTTCCCTCAGGTACAGGCTCCCAGCCTTGTTCATCGAGCGGCACACTGGCAAAAAGAATTGTTTGTTGATCCGGCAAACCGATCTTTAGCCCTTCACACGCCCATTCGGGGTTCTCTGACATGCCATGCAGTTGCGCATACTTAACCCAGGGGGCTGGGGATCAGTGAATTGGCCATTGCTTTCATAGATCCTCCGGTGCCCGTGCACAAACAAAATGTCTCCATCCGAGTAGAGAAAATTCACCGAGCCAAATCCCGCCATTTCAGCGGCAAAGTCGGCGAATGCGGCTAGTCGATCTTCAGCCGAAGGGATTCGGCGTGGACTCGTCCAGACACTCTTGAGGCGATCGAGCAATACGCAAAAGGCTAACTCTGAATCAGTGTCGCCGATGGGATGGTAGGCGAGCTTGTCGGCGGATACTTTGTCGTGCAGGCCATTCAGCGTGCCATTGTGGGCAAAGACATGGGCGTGACCACCGAGCTCGCGTTTGAAAGGGTGGGTATTTTGCAGCGTGGGCGTGCCTATTGTTGCGAGCCGCACGTGGGCAATCACAGAGTCGCTCTCAACATCTTGCTCGGAGATAAACTTTGCCCACGGGCTGTCAGCCGCCGGTTCCGGCTCCTTGACGAGGAACGCATCGCGGTCATGGTAATAGGCGATACCCCAGCCTGATCTGTTGCTGTAGGTAACGCCGCCGTGCTTGGCGAATTCGTCTAAGGAATAGTTGACGGTGGATGGCACCTTACTCGACATCGCAAATAGTCCACACATAGTTGCCGGCTTCCATGGTAGGGTGGCATTGACTAGCCTTGATTCTGTTAAATCTGATTCGGCTAAACCAGTACTTCGAGCATCGGGTTTATAATGCCAAAACGGTTCGAATAGTTCTCGGACAACAACGCCATCCTAAAGTTTACGTCGAATGCCGAGAGATCTGATCAAGCTTCCGCCAACATCTCTGGCCTTCGCCACGCGGATCTGCTAGAAAACACTTAGTGAATAGACACGCGGGCTCGGAGGCACAAACATGCTAGAAGTGGGAATCATGGGCGGATCGGGCTATATGGGTGGAGAGGTGCTAAGGGTGCTGTTGAACCATCCTGATGCCCAAGTTGCTTGGGTCAGCAGTCGTGCCGGTGGAACGATCGCTGATTATCATCCCAACCTATATGGAATTGATGTACCTCTAGTTCACCCCGACGAGTCTACTCCATGTGATGTAGTCTTTCTGGCGCTGCCAACCAGTGCATCCATTGAAGCTGCAGCAAAATTTCTAGGGCAGGGATGCAAAGTCATTGACCTCGGCGCGGCTTTTAGAATATCCGACCGGGATACTTGGGAAGCGGTTTACGGACAGGCGCACACCCATTGGGGGCTTGCAGCGGAGGCTGTGTATGGAATTTCAGAATTACATCTGGAAGAGATTAAGGATGCGGAGTTGATTGCGAATCCTGGGTGTTTCTCCTCTGCAGGAATTCTAGGTCTAGCTCCCTTAGTGGAGAAAGACCTTGTTGATGAGCAGAGAATAGTTGTAGAGGGATTGTCTGGGACAGCGGGGGCGGGAGCGGAGCTGTCACGGGCCGCACATCACCCCGAGATAGGAAACAATCTTATCCCCTACAACGTTGTGGGGCATCGCCACACCTTCGAGATCGAGCAAGAGTTAACGCTGCTCGCCGGGAGCGAGGTCTGTGTGCACTTTACACCAGTGTATGTCCCTGTGGTACGCGGTATTCTTGATATTTGCCACGCTTTTCCCCACGAGAATATCAGCAGAGCGGAGTTGTTAGAGATATATCACGAGTTTTATCGGGATCAGCCTTTTGTCAAAGTGTATGATTTGCCAAAAGACGAGAATAGTTCTTGGCAATACAAACCTTATCCTTGGGTAAGTACAATAGCGGGCACGAACTATTGCTTTATCGGAATAGATGTCGATGAGGCACGTCAGCGTATTGTGATTTTCAGTGTATTGGATAGCATCGGGAAAGGCGGTGCACAGGTAGGGATTGAAAACATGAACTTAATGTTTGGACTGGACCGGACCGCCGGGCTCGAGAGAAGGGGTCTTCACCCGAATTGAGGGGGGACGCAATAGATAGAAGCAGTCGTTTTCTTAGGTGATCCGGAAGGCCCACTCGGAATAGATCAACAATAGACCGGCGATAAAAGTGCCGATGGCAAAGGGCACTTGATTGAACATAAATAGAAAGACGCCTATGGCTCCAAGGATGAACCCGAGAATGTAAAGGGTGGGACCCGGAATTAAATTATGACGCTTACGCTTCCAGCCTGAAACGATCAGACTGATTCCAGTTGCAAGCACGCACAACGCCACCACAACCCATAATCCCTGGTATATAACGGTAGCGGGGGTAAACACGTATCTTTCGGTTGAAAGATTAGACCATACAAAGGAAGTAAGTCTAATTGCAGCCGACGTGCCCCAGAGCCCTACCAAGGAGAGTATTGCACCTAGCGCTAAGGTAATTGCACGGCCTAGTGTGCCCATTGGTTGTTCGCTCTCGTTGTGCGGCACTAATCCTCTCTACCCTACTCAGGTCTCGACTAATACCGGGTACAATTGCGGTCCGTATTGCCCAAGTTGTATATCCACCATCGAGCCTTTGCCGTAGGCTTCTGTGGGGTAAAAATATACGATCGTGCGAAGCAACGCACTATAACGCAAACGGACTGTTGCTTCACTGTTTGATGCGGGTGCGGTATTCCTCAGATCGTATGGCACTGGCCTGAACTATGCGAGGTAAGAAAAATTAGTGAGCAAGAATCTTCAAGCCGCTGCAATCATGGCGCTAGGGATGACGCTGATCTCGTGTAACGATGCAATCACTAAATATATGAGTCAATCCCTCGGGATAGGGCAGTTATTGTTTTTTCGGGGTCTCGTGGCGATGATCATATTGATAACAATAATCAAACTGATTGGTCAGCCTGTGTTTACTCCGCTTTTCTTTGACCGGTGGAATCTTATTCGTGGTGGATGCGAAGTCAGTACTACACTTGCATTTGTCACCGCATTGTCGTTGTTACCCCTGGCGGTGGCGACTACTCTGATATTCACCTTTCCTATCCTGTTGACTTTTTTGGCGGCGATGGTGTTACGCGAAACTGTGGGAATACAACGCTGGGGCGCGGTGCTAGTGGGTTTTATAGGTGTCCTATTTATTACGAGACCCGGAAGCCAGAGCTGGTCGTGGGTCTTTCTTTTGCCGTTAGGGGCGGCATTCATGAGCGCATTACGTGATCTCGCGACCCGACATATCAATGCCAATTTGCCTTCGCTCCATATTGCATTGATGACCTTTTCCATGGTGACAATTGTTGGCTTGGCAGCATCCCCTTTCGGTTGGCAGGACAACGATACTGTGGATTTCGCCTGGATGGCGTTGAGTGCGAGCCTATTGTGTGGCGGATTTCTCTGCTATATCGCGGCGATTCGACTCGGTGAGCTCTCATTTGTAGCACCATTCAACTATACGAGCATTGTAGTGGCCATGGTCCTCGGTTTTGTCATTTGGCGTGATGTGCCTAATGCCGGAACATTGGTAGGCGCTTCACTCATTGTTGTTTCTGGGATTTTTATCCTGTATCGGGAACAGCGAACGGCCCGAGATCTTTTAAGACCGGCACTCCAGCCGGATCCAACGGCTGAGTGAGAGTTGATGGGCTATTCTCGTTAAAGCGATGTGGTTTCTTACATTATATATGCGAATAGCATCACTGATGCTGACTTTGTCTGTATGGATGACGATTCCAGCGTTGGTGTTTGCTGTAGATACCCCGTCGACTCAGCTCCCTGTGGCTGTCAAGCATGTGTTGGACAAACGCGGTCTACCTGAATCGAGTCTTGGCGTATTTGTTCAAGATGTGACAAACCACCAACCCATTTTGCTATTCAACGGCGCGACCGCGTTCAATCCAGGCTCGACTATGAAGCTCATAACGACTTTCGTCGCGATGGATGTGCTGTCCCCCGTATATCGATGGCGAACCCAAGCATATGTGAACGCGCCGGTGGTTGACGGAGTGCTGACGGGGGACTTGTTCATAAAAGGTGACGGCGATCCCTTTTTGACCACGGAATACTTTTGGAAGTTTCTGCGTGGCATTCGTAGTCGTGGTATTCGCCACGTCGCGGGAAATCTGATTCTAGATAAGTCGGCCTTTTTGGTTGCGCCTGAGGATCCTAGCACTTTTGATGGCAAACCGTATAGAGCCTACAACGTTGCGCCCGATCCATTGCTGCTTAACTTTCAGGTCACAGATTTTCTAATCAGACCGAATGCTCACAAAGGAATCGTTGAGGTTATTGCTGATCCACCCCAGGCGAATCTGCGAATCGAAAACAACTTAACCTTGGTACCCGGGAACTGTAACGGCTATCCGTATCGAATCAATATGCGTGTCTTGGATCAGCTAGCGGGTACGCGCGTGAGATTTGCCGGTAAATACTCTGCGAAATGTGGTGAATATCCACTCACTCGCGCTGTGTCACGTTCCAACGACTATTTTCTTGGCGTGTTTAAAGCCGTTTGGGATGAGTTAGGTGGATCCTTCGAAGGCGGTGTGCAAGTTGCACCCGTGCCGGCAAACGCAAGATTATTCCATTCGATGTACTCAAGACCGGTGGCAGATCTGATTCGTGGTATGAACAAATACAGCAATAATGTCATGACACGTCAGTTACTGTTGACCTTGGGTATGCAGCGTTATGGCGCGCCGGGGACGGTAGAGAAAGGGAGGAAGGCCGTTGAAGAATGGTTTGCCCGCAACGGAATTGAAACGGATGGATTGATTCTGGACAATGGTGCGGGTCTGTCGCGGCAAGCCCGAATCTCAGCGCAGACCTTGGGCGGCTTCCTGTTGAGTGCTTATAGGAGTCCGTTGATGGCGGAGTTCGTATCGTCTCTACCGTTGGCCGCCATGGACGGTTCTTTACAGCGTCGGTTTCGCGGTGAACCTCTAGGAGGTCGACTCCATATCAAGACCGGATTGCTAGACGACGTCCGTGGGCTTGGAGGTTATATGCTAACCGCTAGTGGCCGCACTTTTGTGGTGGTGACACTGCAAAATTACCGGGGAATACACCGGGGTGCAGGCACGGCAGTGCAGAATGCGCTACTGCGTTGGTTGTTCGAACAGTAGCGGATGTGCGATTAGTTCCGCTGGAGTTGTAAAGTCGAGGAGGATGAAATGCCAGATTTACAGTTTCCTATTGCTGCAATGTACATCGGGATAAATCTTATCGTTTCGACATTATTGGGAATTTTGGTAACCAAGACCAGAGCTACATACAAGATCGACATACTGGATGGTGGAAATAAGGATGTCACCAAAGCCATGCGTGCTCATGGCAATAATGCAGAATATGCGCCATTAGCCATGCTAGGTTTATTGGCCCTGGAGATGCTAGGAGGTCACCTCTATCTGATACATGGTTTAGGTATTGTCTTTACGGTCTCTCGTCTGTTGCATGCGCAAGGCATGTATATGACCACGGGAGCGAGCGCAGGCCGACTCATAGGCACATCACTGACCTGGTTAGTCAGTATCGTTTTGGGCGTGGCATGTATTTATTACACTGTGATGTAACTCTACTGTGCTGTAGTGTCCATCAGAACTCGTAAGTGTTGTCCCACAGAGTGCGACAGCGCATCTAAGTCGTAGCCGCCTTCGAGCACTGAAATCAGCAATCCATTAGCGTGTTTGTCGGCGGCTTCCAGCAGACGCTCGCTCATCCATCCATAGAATTCCGTGGACAAATTGATCTGTGCAAGGGGGTCCGCGCGGTGGGCGTCGAACCCGGCAGAGATCAATACTGCCTCGGGCTTGAATTCATCAATCTTCGGAATGATTCTATCGGTAAACGCTCGCAGGTAGTCTGCGTCATCTGACCCCGCAGTCATCGGGCAGTTCAAAGTTGCACCAACGCCCCGTCCCAGGCCGGTCTCGGAATAAGCCCCCGTGCCGGGATAGTAGGGGTACTGATGCAAGCTGATGTAGAGCACAGAAGAGTCTTCTTCGAAGGAATGCTGTGTGCCATTGCCGTGATGGACATCCCAATCGAGAATGAGAATCTTGTTCAGGCGATGGTGTTGCTGCAGATACCGAGCTGTGATGGCGACGTTGTTGAATAAACAGAATCCTAGCGCCGTGTTGTTCTCTGCATGATGTCCTGGAGGTCGTATCAACGCAAAACCGTTGTCGGACTCACGTCTGGCGACGCGATCTGCCAATGCCAATACGCCGCCGGTTGCTAGCATGGCGACATCGTAAGACTCGGTGCTTACGGCTACATCCGGGACGTCGAGAAAGGGTGCCCCACTTTTGCACGTAGATGCAGCGTGATCAATGTATGCAGAGTTGTGAATGGTCTCGATCCACTTGCGATCTGGCACGATGGGCGAGATTTGCGTTAGTTCCTTGAACCAGGGTTGTCCCTTAAGATAGTTCATCGCAGCGACCAGTCGTTCGCGGCGTTCGGGGTGACCACTGCCTGTGTCGTGATCCAGATATCGCGGATCGTATAGAAACGCTGTTGCCATGTGATGCTTTCTCTACAAGCTCATTCGGTGAGACGGTTCCACACTATCAACTGACGTAATCGCGAATTATCTCGAGGCCAGTACTTCGTTATGAACTTTTTTCCACAAAATACTGTTCCATGGCTTTGCGCATTTCGTCAGGCACTGTAGCGGTCTGTCGAACCTTGAGATCAAAATAGACGCTCACTTTCTCAGATGTGGCGGCAATATCGCCAGTCTCTGAGTTGCGCATGCGGTATAGCGACGTCACCGAGGATTTACCTATACGCAGCAAACCACTGTCGATAACCACCAAACTCCCCACCGGGAGTTCGGCCTTGTACTCGATTGTGTCCTTAACATCTGCAAAGCCAGTATGGTGGTTCTCCAAGTATGCGCGGGTAAACCCCATAGTCGAGAACTGATGCCAAAATGCAGCGTCGAACATCCCGACGTAATGCATCGTCGTCATATGTCCCTGATGGTCGCAATGCCAGGGATAGACGACCGCGCGGAAAGTTTCAATATAGCCGCTCATGGTATTGGGTACTGTGCTCGAACCACCTAACTCCATGCAAAGGTTGGTTGTTCATAATGCGCAACGCGAGTGGATCGCCCGCTCAGTGCCACCTCTCGAAACTGAAATAACA
>JAOTYS010000580.1 GCA_029861795.1 Gammaproteobacteria bacterium
TACCACTAAGGCAGATGCCGGCTTGAGCTCTTCCCAGGCTGTCAAGGCCTGTCCGAATTCCCGCTCTACGTCCTCACTGTCTGCAATTGGATCGTGGAGTATTACCTGCAACCCATAGGACCTGAGTTCCTCGACGAGAGGGCGAACTTGTGTGTTCCGAAGGTCGCTGCAATCCTCTTTAAATGTGACGCCAAGGACACTGACTGTAGCGCCATCCACGCTGACTCCGTTCAGTATCATCTCCTTAACTGTTTCCACAGCAACAAATTTTCCCATCTCGTCGTTGATTCTTCGGCCGGCCAGGATTACCTCAGGGCGGTAGCCGACCATTTCTGCTTTGTGAGTCAAGTAATACGGATCTACGCCGATACAATGGCCGCCGACCAGCCCGGGTCTAAATGGCAGGAAATTCCATTTTGTGTTGGCAGCGTCCAGGATCTTCGTGGTGTCGAGCCCTAACCGATGGAAAATCAACGCTAATTCGTTTACCAAGGCAATGTTTAGATCCCGCTGCGTGTTCTCGATGACTTTTGCCGCTTCGGCAATCGCGATACTTTCCACTTCATACACGTCTGCACTTATGATCGCACGATAAAGATCGGCCACTCGCCGCAACGTTTCCTTTGTGTCCCCCGCAACCAATTTTGTGATTGTGTCCAGGGTGTGGGTTTCATCCCCGGGGTTGACCCGCTCCGGCGAGTAGGCAACATAAAAATCCTGCATCCAAGTCAACCTGGAGCGCCGCTCCAGGACCGGCACACATATCTCCTGCGTCGCCCCCGGAAATACCGTGGACTCAAAAACCACCGTTACCCCCTTTTGCATGACCGACCCGATCAAGCTGCAAGCGTGTTTCAATGGTCCGAAATCAGGTCGTCGTGCGGGATTAATCGGGGTAGGTACCGCCACGATGATGAATTCGGCATCCGACAAGTCACGGGCGTCCGATGTGAAATTCAACTGGGTCGCTGCCGCGAAGTCGCGCTTGTCAACCTGACGCGTAGAGTCACTCCCCGAGCCGCATTCTGCGACGCGCGTAGCGTTAGTATCGAATCCAAGCGTCGGGTATCTCTTACCGAAAGCGACGGCCAGCGGTAATCCAACGTAGCCCAGGCCAAGGACTGCAACTGTTTCAGCTTTTTGTGTCATCGCAATTTATCCGCCGTTTAGTATGGATCCAGGCACGCTACCGCCCTGCAGCGTCGTTTGACACCGCATACTCACACGCTAACCACCGGCAGAACTACATCTCAGGGAGATTGGTCCGCGGTGGTCTGTTGTTGTGCGCCGGAAATCAGCCCATCGATACCCAGCACACTCGGCACTAGGATCCGTTGCGTGTCTACACTATCCGCGAGTTCGTTGTATAACTTCAGCGGTTGTTGCATTTCAGTTATGACGAATGCGTCCGCGCCGCCACAGGCGTTCCAGGTTTGCCATACCGGTTTGCCGAAAAATTGCGTGCGCTTGCCGCTCGGATCAAAAACCCCGACCACGTCGATCTGCGATTCTAGGGCACGCATGTAAGCGATCTCAGCCAGATCTGATACCCCACAGAGAATCAAACGGGTCCACTCGTCTCGAACGCACTGCAGATAGATGACCGTGCAGGCTTCGCCCGCCTGCCGATAGAAGGTCAAAGAAGTCGATAGAAATTGCCCTGTTAAACGAGCTTTCTCAGCAAATCCTTTAGGTGTGAGGTAATACAGATAGCGGTTCGCCGGGGCTTCTCGAATTTTGACAAAGCCCTTCTTTGCGCATCGTTTCAGGTAGGAATTGGCCAGACCGAGGGCGACCCCCATTTGCCGCGCCAGATGGCGCTGGCTGACGTCGCTGCGCCGCTCGATCGCATCGAGTAATTCGAGGGTGAGTCGCGCTTCCCGGTCACTTGTATCGTTCACGGGATGAACACTATACATCAAACTCAGACAATGTCAAAAATTAGACGTCTGCTCAATAGCTTATGTGGTTATCGGGGAATCTGGGCCGTAGCGTTCAGAATATGAACATCTTAAATTCAAACAACCGTTTCATTTGTGTGCTAATCCTTTGTATTTGCGTGACTTTTTGCAATTTGATCGGGATTACTCGGCTTTGACAGCGTTAACTCGGTTTGTGCGCAAACACCACGAAAAACCCCGGAAAGTACGTGCCTTCCCGCAACCGTTTCTCGCCGAGCCCCAAGTAGTCTTTCTCTTGTTCGAAGATCGCCGCAAGCGTGTCGATCGGCGCGAATTTGTTGATGGAGGTCGACACCAAGCGCATACCCTCATCCTCGAGTACCGTGTTGATCTCTTCAACCGAATGCTGAGTTTCATGGGGGTGTAGTACTTGATCGCGAAACCAGGACATAAAATGGGTTTCATCCGTGTTGTGCGGTAGGAGTCTACGAAATTCTTCCCGCAGTTCCTCCTCCAACGCCCCGCTTTCCTTTAATTTTGCGAAATGATCAAGAAACGGCTTACGACCGTACTTATGATAAAGACCGAGGTAAAAATCACCTCCCGGTGCGACAAATCTCTTGCATATGTGGCGCACCGCTTCGATACAATTATTCGTGTGATGCAATACGCCCAGCGAAATGACCAAATCATAAGGTCTTGCGGGCTCATACAGGAAAAGGTCTTTCTCTAAGAACTTGGATTCGGAATCTAAAATCGTGGCAACCGCCGCCGCCTGCTCCAATGCTACTGGGTTGGCGTCCAGCCCTTCAGCACGGGTACCATAAGACCCGAAATAGTGATTAATCGCATTTACCAACCAACCCGCGCCACATCCCACATCGAGGACCGATTTCCCTTTTTTCAACACATCGACCAGATCCGGATAATTGACAATCGGATTTGAGCCTCGCAAGGATTCTGCTGCAACCCTGGGTTCGCTGTAATAGTTGAATGGCAGGTTCCTATAGAACGCCAAAACGTCTTCGTTAATGTGTGTGATTTGTCCAGGCATCGCAGCGGTGTTT
>JAOTYS010000581.1 GCA_029861795.1 Gammaproteobacteria bacterium
ATCCACTAACTGTTCAGCAGGCACAATGCGACTAACAAGACCGACACGCTCCGCCTCCTGCGCATCCATCATGCGCCCTGTCAAGCACATCTCCATCGCTTTGGATTTGCCTACGAACCTAGTTAAACGTTGGGTACCGCCAGCACCGGGAATGATACCAAGATTAATTTCGGGTTGACCGAACTTGGCTGAATCCGCTGCGATGATGAAATCACACATCATCGCTAGCTCGCAGCCACCTCCTAACGCATAACCGCCCACCGCCGCGATCACGGGCTTGCGACAACTCGCCACACGCTGCCAAGTGGTGGTGATAAAGTCAGAGATATAGACATCCATATAGGACTTGCCTTGCATCTCCTTGATGTCTGCACCTGCGGCAAAGGCCTTTTCGTTGCCGGTGATGACAATCACGCCGATTTCCTGGTCCGCTTCGAACTGGTTCAGCACCTCGCACAATTCTTGCATCAAGGCGTTCGATAGCGCATTGAGTGCGTCTGGTCTGTTAAGCGTAACTAGGCCGACGTTTTCGTGGGTGGTCACCTTGATGTTGTCATATGCCATTTCAAAAGATCTCCTATTGTGTCGTGGCGTCAAGTGCTCGGACCAGCCGGCGCTACACAGGTGAGCGAATAACTCTTTTCCGACAGGCCTTAGGGTCTGTCTCGGCGCGATGCTATGTTGCCACCGGACTTGATATGGTCTCAGATATTACCTGTTCGAGATCGTGGGGACGAGGCGGTGTCGCACAAAGCTCTTATCCTCGTTCCGCGAAAGGCCCCCCTAGGATAGAATTGAATCTGCCTCTATCTGTTTTGGCACTCTAGGGAGAATAGTTTGATGACCAGTCGATTCGACCAAGTTTACGCGCGGTCGTTGCAAGACCCGGAGGCGTTTTGGGCTGAGGCAGCCGCCGAAGTGCATTGGTACAAGAAATGGGACCGGGTCCTGGATGATAGCGATAAGCCGTTCTATAGGTGGTTCACCGGGGGAGAACTGAATACCTGTTTCAACGCACTGGATGTGCATATCGAAAATGGCCGAGGAGATCAAACAGCCCTGATCTATGACAGTCCACTCACCGATTCGCGCGAGAGTTTCAGCTACCGTGCGCTGCGTGATCAAGTGGCATTATTTGCCGGAGTGTTGGCGGCTCGGGGTGTGGGCAAGGGCGACAGGGTTATCATCTACATGCCCATGGTGCCGCAGGCGGTGGTGGCGATGCTCGCTTGCGCCAGGCTTGGAGCGGTGCATTCGGTGGTGTTTGGTGGCTTCGCCGCCAATGAACTTGCTGTACGCATCGACGATGCGGCACCAAAGGTTGTGGTATCGGCATCCTGCGGACTAGAACCCGGACGCATCGTCTCCTACAAACCCCTGCTAGACGAGGCCATAGCTACCGCCAATCATAAGCCCAACGCTTGCATTGTCTTGCAGCGGCCTCAACAACAAGCCGCAATGGTGAGTGGGCGTGATTATGATTGGGACGAAGTCATGGGCCGGGCGCGGCCGCAGGAATGTGTGCCGGTGGCTGCCACCGACCCGCTTTATATCCTTTACACGTCGGGAACCACGGGTCAGCCTAAGGGGGTTGTGCGTGACAACGGGGGCCATGCGGTAGCCCTCAAATGGAGCATGAAGAATATTTATGGTGTGGAACCTGGCGAAGTTTACTGGGCGGCGTCGGACGTGGGCTGGGTGGTGGGGCATTCCTATATTGTTTATGCGCCATTGTTTAATGGAAACACCACGATCGTTTTCGAAGGCAAACCCGTGGGGACACCGGACGCTGGCACCTTCTGGCGTGTCATTTCCGAGCACAAAGTCGGTGTAATGTTTACCGCCCCAACCGCGTTTCGCGCGATTAAGAGAGAGGACCCCAAAGGCGAGCACATTAAGAAGTATGATTTGACAGGATTTAAGACATTATTTCTGGCGGGAGAGCGCACCGACCCAGATACGTTGCAGTGGGCTGAATCCAAGCTTGGGGTCCCGGTGATTGATCATTGGTGGCAGACCGAAACCGGATGGGCCATCTGTGCAAATTGCATGGGTATTGAGCAACTACCGGTAAAGCAGGGCTCTCCGACCCGCCCGGCCCCGGGTTGGGATCTGCGCGCATTGGACGACAACGGTGTGGAGGTAAAAGCCGGGGATATCGGCGCGCTGGTGGTGAAATTGCCCCTACCCCCCGGGACCTTCCCTGGCCTTTGGAATGCTAAGGAGCGCCACTTTGATTCCTATCTGCGCGAATTCCCGGGTTATTACCAAACCGCCGACGCCGGCTATATTGATGAGGATGGTTACGTCTATGTCATGGCACGCACCGACGATATCATCAACGTGGCAGGCCATCGACTCTCTACCGGGGCCATGGAGGAAGTGCTAGCGGCTCATCCGGATGTGGCGGAGTGCGCAGTGATGGGGGTGGCCGACGCGCTTAAAGGGCAGCTTCCACTGGGCCTGCTGGTGTTGAACGCGGGCGTGCAGCGCGATTACCAAGCGATCATCAAGGAATGTGTACAGATGGTGAGGGATCAGATCGGTCCGGTGGCTGCATTCAAGCAAGCGGCGGTGGTCAAACGTCTGCCCAAGACACGCTCTGGCAAAATTCTCCGCGGTACAATGCGCAAAATTGCGGACGGCGAACCATATAAGTTGCCGGCCACCATTGATGATCCTGCGATACTGGGGGAGATCGCCGAGACATTAAACGCCATCGGTTATCCCGGACAACCCTGATGGATGCTCATTGATTGTTTGCCATGCCGACAACAGAGACTAAACTAAGTACTGCATGCTGCACTGCAGCAATATTAGTTAGTTTGGCTGAATAGAGAACACTTGCGCCATGGCATTCAGTGACAAGACCTTGGGCCATTGGGCAGAACTGCTCTCTCAAGAACTCAATGGGCGTAGCGCCGACGATGTAACCTGGCATACCCCCGAGGGTATCGCGGTGA
>JAOTYS010000582.1 GCA_029861795.1 Gammaproteobacteria bacterium
CTGCGGATGGGCGCGTGAATCTGCATCATCTATTCAAGTATCTAACTGAGTTGGATATACGCACCGTGATGATCGAAGGCGGTGCGAAAATTATTACCAGCATGCTCAAAACGCAGTTGGCCGATCAGCTGGTACTCGCAATTTCTCCGCGGATCCTTGGCGGCGTTCGTGGGGTCGAAAGTCTATGCGAAGTGAGTCTGGAGGCTAGACCGCGACTCAAGAACGTGCATTTCGAATCCGTAGCAGGTGAGATGGTGATTCACGGCGAATTTCCCAGGGAAGAAGCATGATGGGCGAAGACAATCTCGTATTCGGCCTGCTTGATGTTTCTGCGGCGATCTGCGACTCGAGAGTAGCTGCCAAGTACAGGGATCTCACGATTTCATGGTCGCGCTATGTCTATCGGGGGCCCATTATCGAGCGGCAAAGTGTCGATGAGATCTTGGCGGAGGCAAATACGCTTGGTTATCGATACTGCTTCATCCAGTCCTATGGGCATATTATCCGCGAACGCTGGACTCCGGAGCGCTCGGGTGATGACAACTTTCTTTCTGCTCTCAAGTTATGGATCGTCGAAAACGAGTTTTTCGTGGTCGGCCATATCCTTCGCGAAGAGAACGGCTGGTTTGGGCTCGACCCCCGTTGTCTGCTGGTGGATCTTGAGCGCTATGTCTCGCTTGAAAAGCCAGCATTCGCGCACTGCGGTACAGGAGCGATTGAACTTCCCCGGCCAAACGTGCAACAAGATCAAGGTATCACCTCTGAGTTGGTTCCGTCCGGCGAGGTTACCGTTGCCGAACCGTCTGCACCTGGGTGGAATTTCGTCGCCAACAGCCTGAGCAATGGCATTCCCGTATTAGGACTGGCCAAAGTTTTTGTCGACCATAGTCTGTTCCTCGACCCCGAAGATGCGGACCGTACGGTGGCGTTTTCCAAATTTTTGGATGACGGTATTAGTGAGTACCGGAGTACAGACCAAGAAACGAATCTTGGCAGCGACCAGACTACTTTCCTAGGGGATGTCGATCGTCAGACATCCAGTTCTCGGCAGGGCGTTTTTCTGTGGAACGTCGAACCCTATACGGACATCGAGACGCCACCTGAGGGATTCACTGGACCCGTGTCTACACTTTACTCCGTGGCCGCAGGGTTCAAACCCAATCGAATCCTTGAGACCCATGGCTATGACGATAACACTACGGTCGTGTTCTTTGATTACAGCAAACGGGCATTAGATATTCGAAAGGATATTGTCGAGAACTGGAATGGCGAGGATTTTCCAAATTTCGTTCGCTATCTTGTGGAGAAGTATCCTAAATCGGATACGTTGTATCAGCTCTGGGAGGGCCTCTCGTCACACGAGCGGCAGTGGAAGGATGTTGAGCGGCGCTGGGAAGGCGAGCTAGAAAGATGGGGAGGGGAACAGGTATTTAAGAGTCACTGGCAGAATTATAGATCCCTTCGCCATGAGTATCTCCACTGCAACATCTTGGCGGATTCGTCGAAGCTCTTCGAGATTATGGGTGATGAAAAGAGTTCGATCATCTGGTTCAGCAACGCGTTCTTTACAATGTATGCCAATTGGCACTACACAGCGGAGCAGCGTAAGCAACTATATGACCGATGGATAGAAAGAATAGCCGATTCGAACCCTTACCTGTTTCTATACGGGTCCGACTATAACAATATCAATGTGAACTACGTTCAGGCGGGTAAATACTGGGAACTCTACCGGGATTTCGGCGAGAATTATCTGGTACCGTACAAAGTGAATCGCTACGAGATACGGATGTGATCAAAATTTATGCACTTGTCGTTCCGCGGCGCAAATTTTCAAGAACGAGCGCACGAATGGCCTTAAATACTGGAGCTGAGAGATGAGTACGAGTAAACAAGATCTTTTTGTTCGCCACAGAGGGCCCGTTACCTGTGTGGCGGGTATCCCCAACGCCGAGTTGGCGGTAACTTCCGGTTATGACGGTGCCGTTGGTATTTTCGACTTCAACAGCAAGAAGGCGGAATTGCTGGGATATCACGAACACCTGGTGAATCGGATATCTGTCAACAAGTCCGGAACCAAGGCCGCGTCGTCGTCATCGGACTATACGATATATATCTGGGATCTGAAAAAGCGCCGACTCGAACGGGTGTTGCGCGGACACAGCGATGATGTCGAGGATTTTGTGTTCGTGAGCGACTCGGTCGGTGTGTCGGTTTCACGGGATTGGCGCATTATAGTCTGGAATCTCGATACTGGCGGCATCATGCGCATCATCGACGGTCATGAAAAAGATGTGTTATCGATCGACTACCACAACCGAGAGTTATTTACCTCCGGTGATGATATGACATTGAGAGCTTGGGATCTCGAGTCTGGAGAGCAACACAAAATGTGGGGTCCGTTTGATACAGAAACGGATACCTGCGCAATAGACCGCATCCATAACCGGGCAGCGCTTGGCTGCGATGACGGTCATGTGCGGGTCTTCGATATAGAGTCGGGTAAACTAGTAGGTGAGATCGAGGCCCATAGTTCGGGTATCAAGAAAGTTGCTGTGTCTCCGGCAAACGGCGACATACTATCCGCCGCTTATGATCAGAAGATTCTCGTCTGGGATGCCCAGAGCCTCGAGAACAAATGCAGCTTAGAGCACAGGCCCGCGCTGTGGGAGCGTTCGTTTAATTGGTCGCCGGACGGTCGTCGCGTCCTGGCAGGCACTTTCGACGGAACGGTTTTGGTATGGGATGCCGCGACCGGGAAGTGCTTGGATGAAATCGGCACACAAGACAAGGAGCCAGGAAATGCCTGCCTCAACGATGTGTCCGCCAACGGCGCGGGGGAGATTGCACTCGTGAGTGACGATGGATTCGTGAGACTCGCGCGGGTGAGCGCAACGGATGCCGCCTGCCTGGCTGAGGTCGCGCCGGCCTCTGGAAGAATACTGATGAACCCCGTCACCA
>JAOTYS010000583.1 GCA_029861795.1 Gammaproteobacteria bacterium
CGTCTAGCACTTCAACCCGACGTTCACGATCTGAAATGGTGAAGAAGATGCGCCACACACCAACACGCCGACGAATGACACCTGGTCTTGTGCGGATAGCTTGTAAGTCACCGTCGCGCGGCTCGAATTGCATTTGCTTTAAGACCTCTATAATTTTATCGTGGTCTTTCTTCGGCACCTTCTTTATCGACTTAGCTGCCGTCCGCGAAACGATTACTTCCCACACAACTAAGAGTTAGTTAAATCTTGTAATGTCACGTATTCTCCACGATTGATTTCCTCTCGACCACGATCAATCCCCTTGAGCTCGCGTGCATTAGCATCGACAACAGGAACCTGCCTGCGACGGCGCAGGAAGTTTTGCACTGCTTCACGAATGATCTCTGATCGTGAGCGATGCTCAGTAGTAGAGATCATGTCCAGTTCACTAACGAACTCATCGGGAAGTGTGATACTGATTGCTTTTTTGGTCATTTGCATATCCATAAAATAAAGTATTACTAAATAATATGTAATAGCATATTATCATATAAGCAAATATCGGTCAATACGTAGCCTCACGTGGAAAATCGAAGCTCTATGATCGCGCCACAGATGAGATGTCGCTCGACGAAGTGGAGAGGATTGTGGTGTGACAGGTTGATTTGTTGCTGAAGAGTAAGCGGTGGTTGCTTTCGATAATTTGAATCAATGGTAATGTGAGAGCATATATAGTGACTACATTATCTATGTCGACGAAAGTGGAGATCATGGACTGGCACCGCAGTCGATCGACCCGGCGTATCCGATCTTTGTTTTAGTATTTTGTATTTTTGAGAAAGCTGAGTACGTCGAAACGGTGGTACCTGCGATTCAACGACTCAAGTTTGAGTTCTTTGGACACGACACCGTTATCCTTCACAACACCAAGATCAAGAAACAGGAACCCCCGTTCGCATCAAGGCCGAATGACCGTCAGGGAATGCACCGACCACTTTGGTTCGTCGCCTGGCCTCCTTGAGCAATCGCTCCATCGGATTGTTGGTTCTTAGCTTGATCCAGTGCTGCGGCGGATAGGTATAGAATGCTAGCGTGTCATCGATCGCGTTTTCCACCGACTCGGCTGCTGCTTTTAGTTTCATCGCTTTCAGTTTGGCGACTACGTCTGCGGCTTTGGATTGCGCCGCCTCCCGATTCTCCTGGGCATGAATCGCCTTCAGCATAGCGGCCACCTCCCGCAGCTTGGTGTTGGGAACGTGGGAGAATACATTGCGGTAGAAGTGCACGGCACATCGCTGCCACTCGGCCTGTGGAAAGACTTCAGCCATCGCTTCTGCCAATCCCAGACAAGCGTCAGAAATAATCAACCTGACGCCCTTAAGACCGCGATCCTTCAAGTGCTTGAGAAACTCAAGCCAACCGGACTTGTCTTCCTTGTGGCCTTCAGAAACCCCCAGGATCCGCCGGAAACCGTCTTGATCGACCCCTATAGCGGCCAGAATAGAGACATTCTTGACCTCCCCGCCCCAGCTGCGCTTGAGAACAATCCCGTCCAAGTACACATAAGCGTACTGACCCTCGATCGATTGCGTCCGCCAGCGCTCAATATGCTTGTATACCTTCTGGTTGAGTTTCGATACCGTGCCCGAGGACACTCGCGTACCCCACAGGGCTTCAGTGATGTCTTCCACACGACGCACTGAGACACCGGCCAGATACATCTGCACAATGGCTTCTTCGATGGATATGTCCCGGCGCCGATATCGCTCAATGATCGCGGTCTCAAACGTCTGTTTGCGCAGCTTCGGCATCTTCACTTCTACCTCGCCCGCCTTGGTGTGCAGTTTACGCGTATAGTGCCCTGCACGAGTGTCCGTACGATCTGGCGAGCGTTCATAGCGCTGCGCTTTGCACATCTCGTCCGCTTCCGCGTCCAACAAGGCATTCAGTGTCTCTTCAACAGTGCCCCTGACCATCTTATCCAGGTGGCCGCGGATCTCGCTCTCATCTATTCGGATAACCTTGCTCAGTGGTTTCGTGTTATCGTTTTTCATGGTGGTCCTCTTGGTCTGTACTGTGGTTTCGTCGATTACAGTTTTAACAGACCGGGGCCACCTCCTTCATCTCAATGTGCGAAAAATAATTTACGTTATCATCCATAGTGGGAACAATACAAAAAGAAAATCCATCAAGCCGCGGTGCGGTACAAGGAATAGATACGCAGCGGAACCAATTAAATATATCGTAAGAAGAATTTTTCGAGTGTTCTCTGTATTAAGTTTGAACATAGAAACAAATTTATTACGGAAAGTATTTTTTTGCGAGCTTTCCGGACGTGACGTCAGTTAAGAAACTGCTGAAGTATAAGAAGGAAAATGCCACTAACAAGACCGCCAAGAACCATTTGATGACACGAAGCTCAGTTTCAACGCGACTAAATCTTTGTTCGTAGTGTAATGCTCCCCATTTAGCCAGCCTTCGTTAACTGAGTATTGTGGCTGAGTTGCTGTTTCTCGAATCGGTTCGGGGGTTGATACCCTAAGGTCGAATGCAGGTACGACTCGTTGTATGCGTCCATCCACTGCGAAAGCGCTTCGAAGAACACCGCCGGACTACGCCAATCGCGCAACCACACGAGCTCTTCCTTCAACGTGCGCATGAAGCGCTCTGTGTCCGCGTTGCCCTTCGGGTTGTTGTAGCTGGTGAACGCCTGGCGTATCCCCATCGCTCGACACGCCTTCATAAACGCAATGGACGTGGGCTGACACCCGTTATCGGTCATCAGCTGCACACCCTGACCCATCGCACCGTCCGGAAACTGGGCATTCACCGCACGGTTGAGCGCCACCAACCAGTGCCAACTGCGCGCCTGCACCCCCGCATAGTGACCCACCACCTTCTTGGTGTACCAATCGAGCACCACCACCACATACACCCACCCAAACTCATCGACCATCACCTTGGTCATGTCGATGCCCCAC
>JAOTYS010000584.1 GCA_029861795.1 Gammaproteobacteria bacterium
ACCGTCGGTCGCGCGTTTGGTATGCAGGAGCTTTCGGGCTCGGTATGAAGCTTTCTAAGGTAGCAATATGGCAAGGCTTGTGCATCTTCTACGCGTTCGTAAGCGACGCTGCGGGCCGCGTCGGCGTCCCAATAGAAAGCATCCGTGTTATAAAAAGCGTTGTAGTCCGCAGTCGATCCTGCACCCCAGGCGGGCGAGCTTGCGCGAGTTATATGCTGCACGTTCATGAAAACATTGCAGCGAAGGTCATTGTTCTCACCGTCGTCCTTGACCCACAATCCGTGTCTGGAATCGACGACGGTATTTAGGTACACCTGATGGTTGTCAGTGTGGGCGAGGCGCAACGCATCGGAATAAGTTCCATCCGCGTGATTCACGTCGTAGAGAAGATTTCCAATAACTAACCAGTCAGAGGTATTACTGCGTAGGTTAACGCCATTAGAGACGCTCTCAATGATATTGTTCTTTACGACGACGAAGCGTTTTGGCTCAACATCACCAACATTTATCGCGAATCCATCGCCTCCGGTGCCGGAGCAGGATGAATAAGTTCTGCGCCAACCCCAAATACGGTTGTGAATGATCACAAGCGCATTGGCGGGATCAGTCGTGTCATTGTTTTTTATATCGATGCCATCTTCCCCGCAATTGCACGTCGTCCCAGGGTTTCCGTCGCAGCCGATGAGGTAGTCACTTGTTTGGTAAATGTCATTATTTTCGACTTTCGTCTGTAGCGGATAATTACCGATGTTAAAGACGATGCCGTCGCCTCCGCAGTTGTAGATCTCGTTGTTAACGATGCGGTTGTCCGTGCCTCCAAAATTGAGGCATGTGACATCCTTGCCCGCGACCTTGCCGGTGTTGCGGATTACGCTGTTCTGAAGCGCGCTATGCTCAGTGTACTTTCCTGAGCCACCCCCGGACACATGTTTGTATCGGACGAGAAGATTATCGTTGGTGTGCTGTCCGTCAATAAGAACGCGGTTAACTATGCAGTAATCGCAGTTTCCGAAGTGGATGGCTTCGGTGCCACCTAGAGGGTAGAACGTGAGACGATCGACGATCCAATGCTGCTTGTCGGCAGCGGTGAGTCGGGCGAGTATAGCCATTTGGCTGAATTGTTGCTTGACGGGGTGAATGCTGTCGGACCCAGCAAGCCTGAGCCACTTCTTCTTCGTGGCGGTGCCACTGGAGTTCAGAGTCAGAGGCCCTTTGCTGCGATGATCGCCCGGGGCGATGCAGATAACGTCGGCATTCCAGTTGATGGCTGACCAGGGGTCCATGACAGTAATCGTCTGCTGGCAAGCCGGTGCGCTCCCAACGGGAAACTCGTACCTCGCCTCGTAGCCATTCGCGTCGGCAGCGAAAGCATTATTATGGAAAGCCAACACGATCAGGACGACAGTGAATCCAATAGTGCGTCTCATTGCACACTCCTTTTAAAAAATACGTTCATCCTCGAATACATCCGTATCGTTTACTCTTGCGTGAAGCTGTAGAACGGCGGCGCGAGGATAACTGCTTGGGAAACCGTAAGCCAGTGAATATCATAACTTAAACGAGACAAGGGGAAAGCTTACGAACTCCTAATGGTGGACGCGCGACAAGCTAGACCCCTCGCGTCGCTACAAATGCGAAATGGACACGCCAGTCGGCGCAGTAAGACCGTCGCGTAGTTCCAACGCGCCCGGCGTCAACAAGCCAGCCGGCCGCGTAGTGCCCGCCAAATCAGTGTTCAACAGATCGGTGATTCCGATTTGTGCTTTCACCTGGGGGAGCGGAAAAAACGCAGTGGTAACGAAAAGCACGCTGGCAATGATTGTAACTTGTATTGCACGGGGTCGGCCTATGCGATAGCGTCGTAGCAACCGGTGCGATGCGCTGTCTGAGGGTGTGGCACCCATGGATGATTTGGTCAAATTGGTGTCCATGATCTCTTCTATATTTGAGGATTGATAATGACGTCGGCTATCGTGTGAATAGATCACTCGCTAGTGACTCGTTCAGCCTGGAATTGTTGTACACACCGGTGCTGAATAGTTGGAAACGTCTGTTGCGTCGTAGGCTTTAACTTTGAAACAAACCTGGTCACCCTTACTCAATCCCAGATCGCGATCACTACGTAGTTCCACAGCGGGCGCTGACAGATCAGCATCGGGATCAAGCGCTGACACGTCGGCGGCGAACTTGTCAACCGCGTCAACCGTGTCGCCGTAGAATACCTCATAGCCTAGGACCGGCTCCGGGTTAGGTTCCCAGGCGACGAGAATTGTTGCCTCGTCTCGGGACGCCTGGCTGATTTCGCCGCCACAGCCAGCGCTCAGAATAGCGCCGCACAGCAATACCATGATTGATCTTGCCTTCGAGATAATCATCCTCTCCGTATTCCTCAAAATTGTGATCGCAATGAGCCATCGTTCGCTTGTCAACGTAAATCAGACGTCCCGTAGTGAAACGCTGACACAATAACTCCCCTGCCCGGGTCCAGAATCGAACTTGGGTCAAGACGCTTCTTGAGTGTTTTTGACGTTTGTTATTTGGCGTCGGGGGAGGCGGCGTACTGATTCTCTCTTACAGCCACCCTTACCGAAGGTATGGCAGGAATCATTTCCATCCTCTCCTCTACGGCGCGTAAGATATATCGACACTCAGAGTGAATTATGTGACTGAGTTCTCAAAGTGGCGATTCGAACGGTGCCGCGCGGCATTCTATCGACTTCCACTGACCAATGGAATTGACTTCTCCTTTGCATTCATTTGGTGCAACTGCCAGACGGGAGGGCAAAAAACCCTCCAGTCCGAGTTGAGAAGGAACACTAGTTATAGTTAGTGTCTGTCCAGAATGCGAAATTCTGAACGAAGAATCCCCTCTCCCTTGAGGGAGAGGGCCAGGGTGAGGGTGATAAGCCTATGATTTTATTCCCCCTCACCCTAACCCTAACCCTCTCCCC
>JAOTYS010000585.1 GCA_029861795.1 Gammaproteobacteria bacterium
CGCAACACCACCCGCCAATAAGGTAGACAACGATGCGATCTCGAACCTGAGTCCGTCCGGGGATAAGTCGATGTTGATACCGCTGCTGAACCAGAATCGCGTCCTGTCTGTTACCAATCGGTCATAAGGAGCGGCGATAAAGGCATCGTAATAAGTCCGCCGCTTCTGCGTATTGAAGTGCACATACTCAATCCTGCCAACCGGCATCCCGTTAAAAAGGATTGGATCGCCTTCATTCAATGGGCGGTTACTCGCACTGTCGAGAGTCACATGCAATCCCGGTGTCCCCAGAGGCGTAATCGGGGGTGCCTCCAGCCCTCTGAAGCGGTCGGCCACCTCGTCCGAAGTTCCTGGCGATAATTCGATAAAGGCACCCGACAACAGCGTACTCAGCCCGGATATGCCGCCCGCGCCAATCCGTGGCCGCACCACCCAGAATTGGCTATCTTCGCGCAGCAATGCCTCTGCATGATTGAAGATCCGCACGGACAGCACCACGTTTTCGGCGTCCTCTGACAGGCGCAGGTCAAGAACCTCACCAATCTCCACGTTTTTGCTTCTGACTTTGGTCGTGCCCGCCTGAATTCCGTCACCGCTGACAAACGTGATCTCAATGATCGACCCGAGGCCGGCATAGTGCGAATAAATCATCCACAAGCCGATGACCAGTGCCACCACGGGCACCAGCCAGACCGTGGAAAACTTGATATGGCTTCCCACGCGTGCCTCGACTTCTTTCGTCTCTTCGGCGTCGCTCATTGTTTGTTGTCCTTATTGACCGGCGCCCACAGTAACCGTGGATCGAATGCCAGTGCAGCAAGCATTGTAGTGACCACCATAGCGGCAAACGCGACCGCTGCCACCCCTGGTCGCACCGTCATGATATTGCCAACCTGAATGAGCGCGACAAGGATGCCAACGACGAACACGTCAATCATCGACCAGCGCCCGACAAACTCTGTCACGCGATAGAGTTTCGTCTTTTGCGTCAGCGCAAACTTGCTGCCTATCTGGACAGAGATACACATCCATCCCAGTACGATTATCTTGCCCAGCGGAACCAGCACGCTCGCGACAAAAATTACCAGTGCAATCGGCTTGTCGCCGTGCTCCCATAATGTCACCACCCCGCCCAGAATCGTGCTCTCAGTTTCCTTACCCAGGAACCGGCTATAGGTAATCGGCAAGAAATTCGCCGGGATATAAAGCATTACAGAAGTAATCAACCAGGCCCAGGTTTGCTGGATACTGTTTTCCCATCCGGAGTGCAGCTTGGCACCACATCCGTCGCAATGCGTTTTTTCGGCAGGACCCACTGAAGTGCAAATCGGGCACCCCTGCAGGCCCTGGGCAATGGCTGAGGTTGCGGCGAACTCACTCATCGCTTAATGACCGTACCCGGTTCCACAGCTGGCGTTTGTCCGGGTACAACATGACCACTGTCATACACACCGTAAAGAGCACGTACGCCCAAAAGGACATACCAAACGATACGTCCGCCAGAGTTACGATTTTGACGAAACTGACCAGGATGCCAATCAGGAAAATCTCCGCCATGCTCCACGGCATCAGCATCAGCACCCAACGCAGCACCGTTACAGTGCCGGGAAGCAACCGATTCATCTTGAGCGCGGTCGACACATAAATAGCGCCAAGCAGGAATGCGCCCGGAATCAGGACGATCGAGATGAATATGATAGCTGCCAGTGACGGCAAGTCCTCGGAGACAAGAATCGTGATACTTTGCATCAACGTCACCGTTCGCTCCTGGCCACTCGCGCTGAACCCGAGAAACGGAAACGCCGTCGACAACAGCAGGAAACCGAATCCGCAAATGGCAAAAACGAACACCATCTTGAGTGCATGCGGACGATTCGCGGCAAGTAGAAAATTACAACGCGGACAGTATGCTTTTTGACCGACATCGAGACCGGGTACACCAATCAAAAGGTCACATTCGTGACAAACCATTCGTGATCCGGCATTTGTTGTAACCATGATCCGCGCGCTCATTCTTGTTCTTGTCGTTGCCAGCGCCTGCCGATCCCGATTCTAGTCAGTCAAGCGCAGAACCGTGAGAATACTAAATTTCGCCGCAGATAGCCTTTAGATATCCGAGTAAATAGCATCTACGTGTTGCGCAAACCCGGGCTTGTAGAGTGGTCTGATTTCAAGCCACCATTCCTGGGGCAGATCAGCTTTCACAGACTCAGTTTTGTATTGATCCCAATCGAACCATTCGACAAAACCTAACGATCCATCTTTGTAATGTGTCCAGGCGATTTCCCAAACAGCCAGAACTCGGTGCTGCAGGTATATGTACTGAAATTTTTCAATTTCAGTGAGGGGTTCTTTCTTTGACACCTTTATATATATATGGATGCAAGCTGGGGATTGACAGACAGATCCGCTGTGATTTGTTCGTCGATCTGATACAGGAAATTGGCATTTGCTGTTTCCATTTCGTCCGTATTTCGTTTGGTGCTATAGGCCACAAGAAGCAGCGAAATTACGACGGCAAAGGTAGCGACTATCTCAGAGATCGCAGCCCACCTTGATAGATCAGACTTCCTCATCTCAATTCCTTTTTGATTGGCGAATGCAACGACGATATATAAGGTGCGATAACCCGGCCAGCACACTTTCGCCTGCTTTCCGGACAAGCACACATTTTGGGCACCCCCTATCTGTTACGATCTCCACACAATCAGACCACCGATTGGAGGATTCCCCGATGCGCAGGCTGACCTACATCCTGATAACGACCCTGGCGTCACTGCTGGCGGCAGCTTGCGGCGACTCTGACTCACCCACTCCTGACACGAGGAAAATCGTGCTGGTAACCGGTGCGACCGGCACCCAGGGTGGCGCGGTTGCCCGCGAACTTGCCAAGCGTGGCTATGTCGTACGTGGACTCACTCGAAATGCGGACAGCGAACGCGCAACTGCG
>JAOTYS010000120.1 GCA_029861795.1 Gammaproteobacteria bacterium
CGACACGTTGGCCCGGTTGGGTGGGGACGAATTCACTGTTCTTTTCGAAGAAGTCAAGGAGTTCGCTGATGTGACGCGCATGGTCGAGCGAATTAAGAAGCGTGTGAGCAGCCCCCTCGATCTGGATGGCCATGAGATTGTTGTCACAAGCAGTATGGGTATTGCCGTTAGCACCACGGGATATCAACGACCGGAAGACATGCTCAGGGACGCGGATTTGGCGATGTACCAGGCAAAATCCTCCGGTCGTGACAGGTATGAAATGTTCGACTCCGAAATGCATTCGCAGGTGCGAGAGATTCTGGAGATGGAGTCCGAACTACGCACAGCTATTGAACAGAGGGATTTCAAGCTTCACTACCAGCCCATTCTTGATCTCAGGACCGGCCAAATTGGTGGGTTCGAAGCGCTATTACGTTGGCAGCACCCGCAGTATGGGCTATTGCTGCCAGAGAAGTTCCTTCAAGTTGCACAGGATACCCGGCTAATCGTGCCCATTGGGGGTTGGGTTTTGCGTGAAGCGTGTAGGCAAATGCGTGCGTGGCACGTGCGTTGGCCCGGTTCCGACTGGTTTGTGAGCGTCAATCTTTCAACTCAGGAATTATTGCAACCGAATTTGGCGGGAACTATTGACGACGTTCTCGGTGAAACAGGATTGAAGGCAAAGAATCTTAGGCTTGAAATCATGGAGACGTCTTTGTTGAGCGATAGAGAACGGGCCTTGGAGGTGATGGGGATGCTGCAGTCTCGGGGGGTGGAGCTTTGTATCTGCGACTTCGGCACGAAGAGCTCGTTCTTCGGTTATATACGCCAGTTTCCTTTCAATATGGTGAAAATCGATCGTTCGTTCATAAAGGACGTAGATACGGATCCACATCAACTGCAGATCCTCAAGGCACTGTTCGAGCTAACTCACAGTCTTGGGGTAGAGGCGGTAGCCGAAGTCGGTGAAACGGATTCGAGTCTTGATCGGTTGAAGGGACTCACCTGCGAGTTCGCGCAGGGTTACTCAATATCGACACCGACCAGTGCTGAGGCGATCTCCAGTCTATTGGAATCGCAATGCGGTGACGGAAGCAGCCCCTCAAACGAATCACAAGATCAGTCGGGGATACTAAAAGCAGGCGTGACCTGGGGGCAGTTCAAGCGATATGGCTAACGGCGTCGGTATTGAAAATGCGGTGGTGCTTGTAGTTGATGACGATGTCAGCCTGCGTCTCATAATCCGCTCGACGCTGGAGCCAGGGGGGTTCACCGTGGTGGAGGCTGACAATGGTCAGGTGGCGTTAACTGTATTCAATAAGGTGCGTCCGGACATCGTGCTCATGGACATCATGATGCCGGAGATGGACGGGTTCGCGGCCTGTAAGGCGCTTCGCGACCTGCCTAGTGGATGGCATGTTCCCATCGTGATGATGACGGGACTAGATGACACAGAATCCATTGAGCGGTCCTATGAGGCAGGTGCGACGGACTTCGTAACCAAACCCATCAACTATCTTTTGCTAAGTCATCGGATGAACTACGTGCTACGGGCTAAGCGGACCGCGGACCATCTCAGGCGCAGTCAGACGCGCCTTTCTAATGCTCAGAGAATTGCAAGAATTGGGCATTGGGAGTGGGACGCCCAATCCCAAGCTGTGCATTGCTCTAATGGGATACGCGAAATATTCGGTGTCGCGAATGTCGATCCGTTCTTGGGTATTGAGAACTATCTGGCGCGTGTGCATCCAGATGACCGAGAACTGGCGAGACACAAAATCGAGCGAGGAATCAAAGAAGGGAGACACTATAGCCTGCCGATTCGCATATCCAGACCGGATGGTTCAGAGCGAATTGTGTATCAGGAGACGGAGTTTAACGTCAGCAGGGACGGTGAAATCTCAGGGGCGATCAGTACGGTCCAGGATATTACAGAGCAAAAGCATTCGGAAGAGAAAGTTCGATACTTGTCACATTACGATTCACTGACCGGCTTGCCGAATCGTGTGCTGTTTTCAGAAAACCTAAAACGCGCGGTTGCAAACGGTAGTCGCTATCAGCGATCGGTGGTCGTTCTCCTGCTGGATCTTGATAACTTCAGACGCATCAATCAAACGCTGGGTTTTCACGCGGGTGATGAAGTTCTGAAAGAGGTGGCGGAGCGATTATCTTCCTTCACGCGAGCTGGCGACGTTGTTTCTCGTGATGCAGGACTCGACATAACGACCCCCGATGCTTGCGAAGATGAAGAGGTCGTCGCGCGATTCGGCGGCGACGAGTTTGTAATTCTGCTTTCTGAGATCGCGCGGGTAGAAGATGCGGTCTTTGTGGCGAAAAGAATTCGAAAGGCGTTTGCTTTACCCTTCAATGTTGAGGGTAGTGAGGTGTACCTCACTGTCAGTATCGGTATCAGCGCCTATCCCGTAGACGGTTTGGACGCTGGTATTTTACTCAAGCACGCACAAGTTGCCGTAAATCATGCTAAGAAAAAGGGACCAAGCCAGTATCAATTCTATAAACAGTCGTTAGATGCTTGGGCTCGTAGAAGGTTGTCTATCGAAACTCAACTGCGCAAGGCCATTGAGAAGGAAGAGTTCGAGGTCTATTACCAGCCAAGACTCAACATTCAACAGGACAAAGTTGTGGCCATGGAGGCGCTGGTTCGCTGGCGACATCCAGAGCGCGGGCTCGTCTGGCCGGCGGAGTTTATTTCTATCGCGGAGGAGACCGGTGTCATCCTGCCTTTAGGAGAGTGGGTGCTCCACAGGGCCTGTGCGGAAACAATGCGCTTACACAAGATGGGCCTAAATGAGCTCATTGTATCGGTCAATCTTTCGGCGGCACAATTCAGGCAGAAACGTCCGGTCCAACACCTTACTCGGATCCTGACAAATGTCGCCATTGATCCCTGCTTTGTTGAGCTGGAACTCACTGAAGGGTTATTGCTCGAAGACAGGAGCACTAGTTTGAATACGCTGGCTGAACTGAGGGAGTTCGGACTCAGCATTGCGGTGGATGACTTCGGCACCGGCTACTCTTCACTGAGTTACTTGAAACGCCTACCGGTAAACGCACTTAAAATAGACCAATCCTTTGTGCAGGGTGTTGACACTGATAAGAGAGACGCAGCAATTACCGAGGCCATCATTCGTCTCGCGCACAGTTTGGAATTGAAACTGATTGCGGAAGGTGTAGAGCGTCCCGGACAATTAACGTTCCTCCATGCCCGCAGCTGCGATGAAGTGCAGGGCTATCTAATTTGCCAACCACTCACTGCAGAGCGCTTCGCTGAATGGGTGTCAAGCGAATCTTGCAAGACAGCATCCATGCTGCCGCCTCCTCTCGGCACCGCTGTGGCAGTTGAGGCAAGGAGATAGTTGCATGTTTACTTCGCTTAAATCGAAAATTATTTCCCTGGTTACGTTTATCTTGGCGATAACTGCAGCGGCAATAATGTACTTCACCAATAAAGACGTTGGCGAAGCCATGCTTCTTGCAGAGGAGTCAACGGCACAAAACGTGCTACAGCTTGTGGAGTTAAATATCGAGGGCGGATACAACAGACTACTGACGGATAAGATCGAAATCATCTCTAGGCTGGGCGATGAGTTAAAGCACATATCTTCGGTTTCTGCTTCCGTGTTCGAGGAGTACCTCACTTTGGGCAGGGCTGGTAAGGTGGACTACGAAGAGGCGAAAAGGCGCGCCCTTGCCTGGCTAGCGTCAGTGGATTTCGACAAAGGTGAACTCTTTGTGTTTGATGGTGAAGGCATCATTGTCACCCATTCAGATGAGAAAATGGTGGGGCTCTCCATTGATACATTCCGTGACATGAAAGGCCGGGTAGTCGCTAACATCATGCGTTTCGATAATTTGGGTGAGAATGGTGACAGTGCTGTGTTTTCATGGCGTCGACCTGGCCATGAAGCTGCCAGCAAAAACATGGGATTCTTTGTTCCCATCCAAGAGTGGGGCTGGACATTGGCAGCAAGTATCGACTTCGATGACATCGAGGTGGAAAGTCAGAAGAAGATGGGGACCATTCTTGAGGTGCTCAAAAAGACATTCGCAAAGATTCAGATCCTCAATACCGGGTATGCGTTCCTTTTCAGAGGTGATAAAGAAATACTGATTCCACCGACTGCCAGGCACAACAACCCTGACGATAACTTGGAAGCTGACGACAGAAAAGGTAAGGATCGGCTATTAGATAACCTCATCACAACTTACAAATCGGGAAACACTTCGACCCGTTATATAGATCCGTATCGCGGTGGAGAAACCGTCGAGGCCTTCATAAGTTATTTCAAAACCTTTGACTGGTACTTTGCCGTTGTCGTTCCAGTTCAGGAAATCCAAGCTCCTGCCCAGGCTTTGCTGACACGACAGAGCGTCATCATCGGGCTGATCTTTCTGGGTAGCTTGATCTCTGCTTTTATCATGGTGGCGAAGATCTCACGTCCACTGAATATCCTGACTTCCTATGCTAAAGAGTTGCCCTCACATCAATTTACCACTGACGAAAGAGGGGATCATGCCGTTTATGCTCTTCCATCCAAATACAAGGATGAGGTCGGGGGGCTTGCGGAGGCCTTTGTATATATGGAGGCTGAGCTGAAGAAGAACATTCACCATGCGATAGAGTCGACGGCGGTTAAGGAGCGATTAGAGCGAGAAGCGGCGGAGGAGGCGAATCAGGCTAAAGGCGAATTCCTGGCCAATATGAGCCATGAGATACGCACGCCCATACACGGCATGTTGGGAATGACGGAAATGCTTCTGAAAACGAAGCTGGATGTGAGACAAAATAGATTTACGCAAACAATTCGTCGCTCAGGTGAAACGTTATTAGGCATCATTAACGACATTCTGGATTTATCAAAGATTGAGGCATCAAAGCTCGAGTTGGAAACCAGTACCTTTAGTTTAGGGGAGGTCGTTGAGAGTATTGGAGAGCAATTTGCCGAGGCTGCGCATAACAAAGGGTTGGAACTGGTATGTCAGACGCCCGAGGAGTGTTTCTCCATATATCGTGGCGACCCAAGACGTCTAAGGCAGGTGTTGATCAACTTATGTGCTAATGCGATTAAGTTCACTGATCAAGGTGAGGTGGTAGTCAGAGTATCGTGTGCCGAGAAGACGGAGGACCTATCGACTTTTCGCTTCGAGGTTCAGGATACTGGAATTGGGATATCCAGTATCGATCAGACCCACATCTTTGATTCATTTGCTCAGGCGGACGGTTCAACAAGCCGCAGATACGCTGGAACCGGTTTGGGATTGGCGATCTCCAAGAAGTTGGCGGAGCTGATGGGTGGATCAATCGGTTTAGAGAGTTCGATCGAAGAGGGATCGACATTCTATTTCACCGTCACTCTCAAGGACGAGGAGGACGAGGACGTTGAAGGGATTGATTTAGAGAGGATAGAGAATATGCGAGTACTGCTTGTGGATGATTGTGCGACTACTCGCACGGTCCTACGAGACAGGCTCATAGGTTGGAACGTTACTGTAGATTGTGCCGAAGATGGGGCTACTGTTCGAGGAATGTTATTGAGCGCGGCGAAGCAGGGACACCCTTACGACATGGCCATTATTGACAGATTCATGCCAGCGATGAATGGTTTAGCCTTAATCAATACGATAAAGGCAGAGCCGGAGGTTGCTGATACCAGACTAGTTCTGCTGAACTCGTTTGTTGCTGACGATGACATCGAGTCGTCACCGTTAGAGAATCTCATCGAGGCCTGTATTACCAAGCCGGTCCGCCGTTTAGACCTTTATAGATGCTTGAGCGGCGAACAAAAGAACATCCGCCAAGGATTGATTGCTCCTCGGCTTGAGGGGGCTAACCCGAAAACGGATGACGGACTGCACCTGAATATTCTGGTCGCCGAAGACAACCCCGTGAACCAGGAGTTGGTGCGGGAAATGCTGGTTTCGCTCGGTTGCAGTATGACTATGGCAGCAAACGGGCACGAAGTATTGCGCGCGTTGGAGCGTCAGTCCTTCGATGTTGTATTTATGGATTGCCACATGCCTAGCATGGACGGCTATGAAACGTGTCGCGAAATTCGGCATCGCGAGCAAGTCGAAGGGGCGCAGCGTCGACTGCCGATTCTTGCAATGACTGCGAGTGCCATGAGAGGGGATCGTGAAGAGTGTTTGGCGGTGGGCATGGACGATTATTTGAGCAAACCTTTTACCACCGAGGAGTTGAGTAAAACATTGGCGCGTTGGTTTCCCAGAAATCAGCCACACCAAGATGTAACGTCGAATTCTGGAGGTGATAAGACCTACCGCTCTGAATCGACCACAGTTACCCTCGATCAGGCAGCTCTGAACAACATCCGCGCATTACAAAGGGTGGGTGCTCCAGATTTGCTTGCAAAGGTCATCGATATCTATCTGAGCGATTCTGAGGACCTTTTGGATTCCCTGCGGGAAGCTATCGAATCGGGTGATGCCGAAGACCTGACAAGGGCGGCGCATACATTGAAATCCACTAGCGCCAATCTGGGTGCGAGCTCGCTCATGGCTGTATGTAAAGAAATAGAGGCGATTGGTCGTAAAGGTGGCACTGAGGGTGCTGCCGCCTTATTCACAGAAGTAGAGCGATTGCACCCAGAGGTGTGTGCACAACTGCTTAAAGAACGTGACAGTGAGTCCGATGTATCCGGTGAAGAACCGGAAGACAAATTAGTTTCTGCGAGCGTATAAGGTCTTTGAAAAAGATACCGTTCGTTAAATATACGTCCTACGGTAACAATTTCGTTATTGTAGACGGCACGGTGACTCAGACTCTTGCAGAGTCAGAGTTGTCTCGCTTCGCGTACGAGGCCACGAATTCCTGTTTTGGAATTGGTTGTGACAATCTTTTAGTTATTCAGCGTCTCGACCATGAAACATTGAGGATGATTCAGCAGGAACGCGGCTATTGGACGGATCTCCCCGATTCCCAGGGGACTGAATTCATCTTCAGAATGTTCGAGCCGAATGGCGAAGAAGCATTTAGTTGCGGCAATGGACTAATGTGTATCGCAGCTTATCTCGATCGTCGACACGGCATTCGTTCGGCTAAGATCCTGACGGAAATCCCGTTTGAAATCCCCAAATGCATCACCATCGGTTCAACAGGAACTTCGAGCTGGGCCAACCTAGATCATCCCAGACGTGTACCACCTGAGCTCGCTGACCCCATGATATTGAGATCGCTCGATCACGATATCGACTTTGTGCGGGAGCTCAACGTACATTTTCGCAGTCATGATTTGGAGCCATATACCGCTGATATTTCACTAAATCTATCGGGCTATCTGATTTTCACGGGAGAACCACATCTTGTCATTTTTCCTGATCACAGCTTCGCTAACTCAGAGCTAGCGCAAACGATTTTCGACTACTCTGCAAGTCACGTTGATGATGTGAGACAGGGTCATAGGAGAGCGAACTTCGGTTCGTGGCTGATCAATCGGATCGGATCTTACATTAATACACATGGCCTTGATCATTTTCCCGCAGGGCTAAACGTCAATTTTGCTCGGACCCACGATACGCTTGGGGTCGTTGAGTATCGTTGTTTTGAGCGTGGCATCAACCGTGAAACATTGGCGTGTGGAACCGGGGCGCTGGCAGTGGCGTACATCGCGCGGTGTCTAGGCCTAGTCGGCTCTACGCCCGTAAATGTGTTGCCCCATCAGTGCCGTCAATATCAGCCCGAGGCACAGATTGAGGTAAGACAGCAGGAAAGTGGATGGATGTTAAATGGGTGTCCCGCAATGTTAGTTGAGGGAACTTTCATGCTTAACTCGCCCCGGGTCGTTCAAGGACCAACACCCAGAGCGCGGATCTCCGGTGAGGCGGCGACATCCATCAGGGAGGCAAAGCCCGGCTATTCGGCCATCGCTTCATCCTAAAGGCGAAACTCGATGCGGTTGCGACTGTACCTTAGCGGCGCGCTTTTGCTCGTTATCGTCCTCGGCGTTAACTTGATACTGCTGTTTTCCACGTTGGACGAGTTTTACGTTGACGCAGCACTGTCTCCGTACAAAGCGATTAGCGTCAGAACCGCAGCACAGTTTGAACAAGGGCTCTCAACTCGCAACGGACTTGGCACCATGAGCGAGCTCTCCGCACGGATGAACCGTACACTCGCTGACCTGCGTTCAATAGCCAGTCGCCGGCAATTCTCGCTTCGCCCTGAGCTCGATGCTGAGGATGTTGAACATGGCGTTGTATCTCTGATGCTTCCTGGTGGTGGGATTATCCACAGCACCGATGAAGATGGGGTAGGAAATAGCTTTTCTCTCGAGTCTTTCGGGGAATGGGTCGATAACAACGAATTGGTCCGCCATTCCCAGGTAGATTCGTTTCACTATGTTGCGGCGCCAGTTCGAGATCGGTCGGGGGGTGTGATCACGGTTCTGGTCATAGGTTTGCCGGACCACTATGTAAAGTCTGACGTCGTGACCTTTATGAAGCGACACTGGATCGTGGTGGGTATTCTGTTAGTTGCCGGAGTCGTCATTCTTCTGCTTTCGATGAAACGCCTGATTGAGCTACGCCGGCGTACACAGGGGGCGCTTAAGACGAAGGTTGTGGTGCTCATTGTCTGCGTAGCAGGTGTGAGCCAACTCATACTCTCTGGATTCGTTGTGGATTCGTTTAGGAGTGCATACATTGAGTTCAGTCGCAGTAAGATCGAGCTGGCTTTGTCTGATTTTGGTGAACGAGCTACTTATGCGCTCAATGCTACGCATATCCAGGATCTCGCAAAGGAGTCCATGGACACGTTTCCGGAGTTCCAAAGTATCTCGGTCTACGCGGGCGGCAATCGGCTTGTCAGTTCGGTCACAAGAGAGGAGACGTCTGAGCCAGCGGGAGATTGGACCGCCGGATGGATTAGCCGGATGTTTAACCTCATTTGGTTTGAATCCTCTTATGAGCTTCGGGCCCCAATCGCTCGGTCGAGCGGCGGGGATGTTGTTGTCGCGGAGATCTTTGATCGGAATGTTCAAGATCGATTTGTCAAGACCATTTTTGATGCTTTGGTGGCCGCCGCAATAGGAGTTCTCATCTTTGTCGAGTTGTTAATGTTGCTATTGAAATACTTGGAGAGATATACGGCTCGGCGAAGAAAATCGGGAGGAAACTTCCATTACAGTGTGATGCGGCCAGCGATGTTCCTTTTTCTTTTTGGGATCGACACGTCGTTATCATTCTTACCGTTGCACATGGAGAATCTCTATGAGCCTATATTTGGTCTTTCGAAGGACATGATTTTGGGGTTGCCGATATCTATTGAATTTCTTTTCGTTGGGGTTGCAATATTGCTCGCCGGAATATGGTTGGATCGCCGCGGATGGCACGAGCCTTTTATGCTCGGTTTGGTGATTGCGGGCATTGGTGGGGTTCACTCATGGTTAGCTCCGGACGCAGTGCAGTTCATCATCTCGAGAGGAGTTGTTGGATTCGGGTACGGGCTCTCGTTGATGGCCGCACAGGGGTTTGTGGTGAGATACAGTGACAGGAAAAGCAAAGCACAGGGGTTGGCGCAGATATTTGCTGGACTCTATGCGGGCAATATATGCGGCGCGGCGGCGGGAGCGATGCTAGCTGAGAGATATGGTTTTGCTCCAGTGTTTCTTATTGGGGCAATAGTGCTGTTGGGTGCGGCAATCTACACCGCCTTTTCGATGCGAGAGGCTTTTGTGTTGCCACCGCGACGGGCGTCTACGGCTAAGTCGAAAGATAATAAGGACGTTCCAGTAAGAGAATTTATGCTCAACCGAAGAGTACTAAACTTAATGCTGTTTAGTAGTCTCCCGGCTTCAATTGCGGTGGTCGGGTTTCTGAATTATTTCAGCCCGATTTATTTAGATCGCCTAGGTGCATCTCAGTCGACCATTGGGTATGTCATCGTTGTTTATGGGCTTTGTCTGATCTATCTAGGTCCCGCTATTGGCAAGCTAGTGGACAACGCCGAAGATAAGCAGGGGCTTATATTTCTTGGCTGTCTAATCGGTGCAGCAGCGTTTCTGTTTTTTCCCATCTTGAACGGAGTCACTGCAGTGATCGTGGCGCTTGTTCTGTTGGGGGTCTCCAGTAGCTTTGTTCTCTCGGCACAGAGTGCATACGTGCTCAAACTTCGAGTGACCAAGGAGCTCGGTGAGGGTAAGGCATTAGGAATCTTTCGCTCAACGAGCCGTATCGGTCAGGTACTTGGTCCAATCATATTTGCGTCTGTTGTTACTGTCGCCGCGATCGAGAGCGTCGTCACCTATATGGGTGTTGCTTACCTGGTCGCGGCCATGTGTTTCATTATTCTTATTAAGAAGGGCAAAAAACCTCGGCTGGCGAGGGCTGTTCGATGAGTAGATCAGCATTCCTGTCATCCGAAGTAGGTCGTTTCACTTCTGTTGCCGAATATCTGCTGGATGCTACCTGCGCTTATTCCCCCATAATTGAAGAAGCGATCTCCACATTCGGGGATTGTGCCTTGTCGGAGTATCTTGAGCAGATTCTTCCCGTACCGAACGACTCTTTCCAGGGACGTGATGACCTATTGAATGGTGTCTTTGAGTATGCGGCGCCGTTGTTGGGGGGGGATGTGGCTGACCGGATGTGCGGTGAACTCAACGCGTCTCCAGTGGTGCTGACAACCAATCATCACGGCGTGGACTTCTTCTCCCAGTCCGTCCAGGGCAATCTGATCTTCTCTCTTAGGTCCATTGGCGGGAATCCGGCGACGACAGTTCCTGTTTTTTCCTGTGGCGGTATTCCCTTGGATAACTTTACATACCCACAGGGACTGCTTGTCTATGACGTCGGCGGGCTCGAGCTGGATAAATTGCCGAAGAAATTTCCCATTTTCTCTAACAAGTCCAGGAGAAAGATCGTCAGTGTGGTTGGTCCGATTGACGAGGAGATGGTACGGCGAGCGCAGCAGCGGTTTGTCAAGATGGTGGCTCAGGGGGAATTTTCCGAATCATCGCTTGCGGTGATCGAGCGCATTCTGATGGAGGATTACTCTGCGCCTGAGGTGACTGATCTTCGAACTTACTCAGATCAGTCTGTGGCAA
>JAOTYS010000586.1 GCA_029861795.1 Gammaproteobacteria bacterium
GCACGCGACTTCCACGAACGCACTAATATTCCGATCTATAAGTTCGACGTTTCCGACTTCGAAGCAACTACAGCTGCGTTTGCACAGATCGAAGCCGATGTTGGTCCAGTAGACATTCTAGTGAACAACGCCGGCATCACCCGCGATGGCACCATGCACCGCATGGAACACGAGCAATGGCAGGCGGTGATCGACACAAACCTCGGTGGTTGTTTCAACTGCTCGCGTGCTGTCATCGAGGGTATGCGTGAGCGCAGCTTCGGGCGTATCGTCAATATAGGATCGATCAACGGCCAAGCGGGCCAGTACGGTCAGGTCAACTACGCCGCCGCTAAGTCGGGAATCCACGGTTTCACCAAGGCGCTGGCCCAAGAAGGTGCTGGCAAGGGCGTCACCGTCAACGCTATCGCACCGGGTTATGTCGATACCGAAATGGTGCGCGCTGTACCCCCGGATGTACTCGAAAAGATTATCGCCGGCATCCCGGTCGGGCGTCTTGGCAAGGCCGACGACATCTCTCGCGGGGTGCTATTCCTAACCGCCGACGCAGCCGATTTCATCACCGGGTCTACCCTGTCGATCAACGGCGGTCAGCACATGTACTAGATGGGCCTAAGGCAGATAAGCTGAATTATTCCCACAGACACGCGCGACGAAATTTCAAATTTTGCTTTAGCAACAACAGAGAAGAGGTATCCGGCAATGGCCAAAGAGGATCCGTTCAAATATCTAAAAGATTTTCAGAAAAACTTCTCGCAGTTCCAATTGCCTGGGATTGACCCGAACCAATGGGCGGAAACTTACCAACGCAATCTCGAGGCGATGAGCGAGGCGAGCCGGGCGATTGCAGCGGGTATGCAGGCGTTCGGAGAAAAGCAGGCGGCGATGTTACAGGCGAGTATGGAGCGCGCACAGGAATCTATTAAGCAAGCATCGGAAACCGGAGAGCCCTCCGCCAAAGCGACCCAACAGCTAGATCGCGCCAAGGCTGCCTATGAAAAAGCGGTCGAGGATATGAATGAGATCTCACAGATCATGGCCAAAACAAACGCCGAAGCGACTGAAGTGATCGAAAAACGAATCAGCGAGTCTTTCGAGGAAATCGAAAAATTGCTCTCAACGCAAAAGGAGTGAATTCCAGCTTCTGATTGTGCAGGCGGATGGTAGCCAACCATCGCGATACACAATCTGGCCTGCACCGTAAATTATTGGGTCAGCTTACGGTTTCAAATCGCAGCCTATGTCAGCTTTGCTCAACCGCTGCTAAATCTTTTCCCAGAGAAGATTTTGATGCTCGAGTTCTTCGACTTCATACTCAAGGAAATCTCGCCGCGACAGAATACCGACGATCTTGCCGTTTTCTACGACTGGTAGATGGCGAAACCGTCCGTCATGCATACGGTGCAGCGCTTCAATCGCATTGAAGCCTGGGCTAACCGTTTCCGGGTCGGTCGTCATAACATCTCTTAACGCTGTCATACTGGGTTTAAGCCCAACTCCCACAACCTTCATGACTAAATCGGTGCTTGTGAATATGCCAGTTAACCTCCCGTTGTCGGTAACCAAAACTGAATGGACATTTTGCTCGGCCATGCCTCGCACTGCTTCTTGAACTGTAGCGTTGGCAGAGAGTTCAAAAACATTCTGACCGAACACGATATCGGGAAGGACTTTTCTAACCATATGATTCGCTCCGTCTGTTTCTCGGTCAAACAGTTTTGACTTTGATTCGGCGCGCTTTTTCATCGGCAGGAGCTGTCTTGGCGATACGCAACTTAAGAACCCCGTCCTTGTTTTCGGCGGTGATTTTTTCTGTATTCGCATCTTCCGGCAGTCGAAACGATCTTTGGAACGCGCCATAAGAACGCTCACTGAAGAAGAATGTACGACCTTCCTCAGTTCGTTCGGAATGCTTGTCACCTCGAACTGTTAAAGTCCCGTCATGAACTGCAACATCTATGTTTTCGCTAGGCACACCTGGCAATTCAATATCGATCTCATAATTTTGGTCGGTCGCTGAGGCATCGGTTGATGGGGCGAAGAAATCGGCAATACGTTCGCCGGCGTGACGTAACGGATCCATCAGACTTGGCCACCAAACGTTCTGACCAGCGGTGTGGGATTTTTCGACCATGGCGTTACCCTCCTTCGTGATTAGGAAAGTAAATTACTTCCTGAGTGCTCGAAGGGACTTGATCTGAATCAGAGCTTGAGCAGTCACTGCATCAAAAGTGGACGAGCGATTTGCTTTTATGGATACGGTCTCGTGCTACTGGCGTTGTTCTACAAGCCGCAAGTGTGGGCGCTGCCGGTGCTGGGCAGTCTCGCTTGAAGTTGGTTCTTGCGACACAGTGAAAAAGCACGTCACCGAGAGGCGAAATAAGCGCCCCGCCGGGTCGGACCACTCACGGGCCAGCCACTCCATGCCTTTTGTCACGTCTACGCTGATTCTTACACATCGGTGCGCTTCGGAGATTTCTAACAGTTTCTCCAGCAGGCAACGTGCCGCGGGTTGGCCAGCAGGCAAGACCGGTATGATAACATCGCGCACCGTCATGACTTCATGGTCGAACCAATCGGGCAAAATGTCATAACTCAGTAGGCCTCGGATATAGCCCCGATGCTCAGAAACCAAAATTCCACGGTGGCCTTCTTTGACTAGTTTCAGCGCCAAATATGACTGAGCGTAGATGCGCCAAGCTTGCAGGGTTTCTTTACGCCGCAACTCACGAACCAGCGGGTAAGCCTGATCTACTTTGTCAGTGCTCATTCGATAGGAACGGAATTCTGAAATTGCTGGACCATTCAACATGGTTTGCCATATTGGAGACCTGCCGTTATGCGGCATTGATGTGTCTCAACGTAGGGTTACGAATGGCAGTATGCTTCCAAGATAGGTTGCGTTGCGGCGATATTCAGTCAGTATCAGTAACTCATACAA
>JAOTYS010000587.1 GCA_029861795.1 Gammaproteobacteria bacterium
GCAGGCGCGCAACGACGCGCGGAACGATGTCAGATTCATCAAGATCGCGCTGCAACCCGCCACGAGAGAGCTTCTGCACGCACGAATTGAGGAGCGACTAAACCTGATGTTAAACAATGGGTTTATCGAAGAAGTCAAAGAGCTTTATCAACTTCCGGGCCTGACCGCGAAAAGTCCCTCAATGCGTTCGGTCGGATATCGCCAGATATGGCAACACCTGGATGGTGAGACGACGCTTGAAGAGGCAGGAGCAAAGGCCCTTTTTGCTACTCGACAATTGGCCAAGCGGCAAATAACGTGGCTCCGGAGCGAGTCAGACCTGAATTCGTTTGATCCACTTGAAGTTGGCACGGTTGACGCTATATCTGCATTTCTGGTTGGCCGGATGGCGTAATTCACGCAATTGGAATTTCCGGCCTGTGATAGAATTTTTGACGCTTTGAAACAACTCGCTTAGGGCTACCGGCGCCACCGGTATGCGGTGTTCAGACAATGACAAAAATAAGGAGACCCCAACGTGGCTAAAGGGCAATCATTGCAAGACCCCTTCCTGAACATACTGCGCAAAGAAAAGGTGCCGGTGTCGATATACCTCGTCAACGGTATCAAGCTGCAGGGTCAGGTCGATTCATTTGATCAATTCGTCGTGCTTCTTAAGAACAGCGTCAACCAAATGGTCTACAAGCATGCGATTTCGACAGTTGTACCGTCGCGCAATGTTCGTTTGCCGTTGCCGGATGACGAGGTCGAGGACGACTAGCTTGAAACCAACGGTTCCGCAGGAGGTCGTTTTTGTTTGAACGACCGCAAAGCGGCGAACGTGCAATCCTGGTTCACGCAAGCGCCGACGGCGCACCAGACGAATCCGAACGCGAAGAGTTTGCTGAACTGGCAAGGTCGGCAGGGGCGCTTATTGTCGATGAGGTTATCTGCGCGCGGCGAAAGCCGGACGCGCGTTATTTCATTGGCAAAGGCAAGCTCGAGGACATTGCCGAAAGTGTCGGGCGAAACTCAGCAGACCTGGTTATTTCGTCGGCGGCGTTGTCTCCGAGCCAGGAACGAAACCTGGAACGGCAACTCAAATGCAGGGTGGTCGATCGAGCAGGCCTGATACTCGATATATTCGCGCAGCGAGCGCGTAGTTTTGAAGGCAAATTGCAAGTCGAACTCGCACAGCTGGGACATTTGTCGACGCGCCTGGTGCGCGGCTGGACTCACCTCGAACGGCAAAAGGGCGGCATCGGCCTGCGAGGCCCGGGTGAAACCCAGTTGGAGACTGACAGACGTTTAATCGGTGCGAGGATTCGTCAGCTGAAGTTGCGTCTTGAGCACGTGGATGCCCGGCGGACAATGAATCGTCAAAATCGGGTGCTCGCGGAAGTGCCTACGGTCGCGTTGGTCGGCTACACCAACGCCGGTAAGTCAACACTCTTTAATGCGCTCACGGACGCCAGCGTCTTCGTGAAGGACCAGCTTTTTGCAACGCTGGACCCAACAGTGCGGCGGCTGGAGCTGCCAAACGGCCGGGAGGTTGTACTGGCTGATACGGTGGGCTTCGTGCGCGATCTGCCACATGAATTAATAGCGGCTTTTCGCTCGACTCTGCAGGAGGCACGAGAGGCCGATTTGATATTGCACCTTATCGATGCCAGCGATCCTAATCGATGGCAGCGAATCCGGCAGGTTAATTCGGTATTGAAACAACTCGATGCCGATCAGGTTCCGCAGATACGGGTGTACAATAAGATCGATAAGCTGGATCGTAAACCCAAGGTCGCGAATAATCGCGATGGTGAAGGGCGTGCGGTTTGGCTGTCGGCTGCGTCCGGTGAAGGTATCCCGATGTTGCTGGACGCCATCGGGCATCGGCTGCGCCGTGAGACCTTGCACGGAAAAGTGCATCTGGATCCGACGCAGGGCCGACAACGCGCCAAACTTTTTGAGATCGGTGCTGTCCTCAAAGAGGAGGCATGCGAAGATGGCGGCTGGACGCTGGAACTAGAAATGGCCGAGAGGGATTTGAATCGTTTCCTGAAGCGAGAGAACCTCCCGGAAGACCTTTTGGAGCCGTTACCGGTGCAAGAGCTGGTAACGACAGGAACCTGAGAAGAAGCAGACGAATATGGCTTGGAATGAATCGGGAAACGGTAAAGATCCCTGGAAGAAAGATGGCGAGGAACCGAACGACCTCGATCAGATCGTAGAGAAGTGGCAGAAACGCCTTGGTAGCATCCTCAGCGGTGGTGGTGGTGGCGGCGCGGCTAGTACCGCGGGTGGTTTCCTGGTGGTTATTATTGTGTTGATAGGTTGGGCTGCCACCGGTCTTTATCGTGTCGACGAAGCGCAACGTGGCGTTGTGCAGCGCTTCGGCGCCTATACGATCACAACCATGCCGGGCCTGCACTGGCATATTCCTTTCCCGATCGAGACCGTCAATCTGGTGAATATCAACGAGGTCAAGAACTTCGCGTATCGCACGGAAATGCTGACGGCCGATGAACAATACGTATTCATTGATATGGTTGTGCAATATCGGCGTTCGGATCCGGTTAAGTACAGCTTCGAGGTCGTCGAACCGGAACTGACTCTGCAGGACGTTACTGAAAGCGCGCTTCGGGAAGTTGTTGGCACAAGCGAACTTGAAGTTCTCATTGCAGCGCGCCGCGATGAGATCGCGTCACGTTCCTTATCGGTCTTGCAGGAGACATTGGACAGTTACAATGCCGGCATCACCGTTACGTCAATATCACTTGAGACGGTTAATTATCCGCAAGCGGTTCAGGCGGCAGTTGATGATGCGCAGAAAGCACGTAATGACAGCGAACGCTTTGAGCTCGAAGCAGACGCCTATGCAAGGGACATCATTCCAATAGCCCGTGGTGATGCTGCACGTATTATTGAAGATGCGCACGGCTATCGTGAGCGTG
>JAOTYS010000588.1 GCA_029861795.1 Gammaproteobacteria bacterium
TGTTGAATCAACCGAATGTGCGAGTTGAGCAGATATTGCACCACCTTAACGTCGTTTTCGAAGTTCCTGCCACCTCTGCCGACCGAACCGCGAATCGTTGCCATTGTAATTTCTCCTTTCCGGGTGTTGTCGCAGCAACCGAGAACGAAACGCCAAGCGCCTCTGTCTCAATAGATGAGATTACCGCAGTATAGGTTATTGTGTGTCTTACGCGGCACCTTGACTGTAATGCCGTCAGTATGATTGTTTGTTGGCAGCATAGAACAATAAGAAAGCGAGGGGCCCATGTGTGAGTTTTTCGATCATCTTAAGGATCCGGCTAAGCGTGGCGGGATACTTGGCAGATTTTTCTTGAACATGGGGGACCATTTCAAGAGCCGGCTGCAGCGGCACGCCAGAAACGAACTAGAGTATTACCGTTGTTCGGCTGACAATCGTGCGTCGTATGCGAGACTGAAACCCAACCCGCATTACAAGAATACGCTCGATATGGAGTTGATAAATTGTGATGCAGACGGAACGAATCCTGGTGGCGATGACCTTGAGCCCGTATTCTATTTGCCGTACATGCAGAACCGTCTGACACGCATGAATCTGAAGGCACCGCGCCGCTGGAATGGGCCACCGATCCAAGTATTTGCGACGGCAACCATTAACGGTTGTTCAGTATTCATCGAGGGGGATCCTGGCAGACCAAAAGCGACGCATGCGAATGCACAACAGGTCCAGCCAACTCTGAGGCAAGACTCATTTGAAGAAAAGCAGCCGAAAATTCAGGCCAAAATTCAGAGCATGAACGAGAGTTATGACACACTGAGAACCAAGACCGGCGCAAAAGCGGTGCACCGTCCAAATTACATGATCGAGGCACCGAACCTGGTCACCGCACGCAAACAGGAACTGGCGAATGGGCTTCATATCCCTGTGGAACAGGTTCACGACTTCATCCCTGTGGGGTCCGCAATCGGAATTCGGTCTTCCGATACTGATAACTGGACGTTCTTTTACCAGCGCTGCGTTTCGTTTTCGTATACCAATATTGTTGGAAAATATAAGAGTGGGCACAAGGTGCTCGACTTTGGCGAGTTCTGGCCGAATGGCACTGGCAGCATTATTCCGGACCCGGTCTGACGCTTGGTCCAGTTCATGATTAAGTGTATTGCGAACAGGCGCCTGTTTGGGCTCAGGTGTGACAGATTGTCCGGCAAGTAGCTCTGGTCTCGAGAAAGGAAGCTCTTTATGGCGAAGTCGCAAGCAGAAATGGCAGCATTAATCGATACGTCTGCGCAAAAGCGGATGCTGTCGATCCAGGACATTGTGAAGAAGATCGATCAGTACGCAGGCAAAATGGTTCTCGGTGGACATAAGACCATGCATGACTCCACCGATACCTATGTGGCAGGGATGATCAACGATCTCAACCACGAGGACAACGGCAACGGTTCGGAGTTGCACCCGCTCAGCTGTCTCCACTTCACGACAGGCGCCGCAGATCATTTCACGATACAGGCTGGATGGATCCAGACTGTCTGCCTGCGCCAAATGCGTTTCACCGGTGACGACGGGCTGCAGATTGTCGCTTACGGGATAAAGAACGCTACCAAAAAACAGGAGGTCAAAGCTGCACATCAGTCTGCCTTCGGACACGCGATCCAGAGCATCGACAATTTACATTTTTACGCCCAAGGTGGCGGAGTTGAGACTTGCGCGCCCAATTTGGGTGTTGCCTGGCAACTCATTCGTAACGCCATGGCGAACGCCGGTCAGACGGGTGCTCGTATGGTCGAGAAAGACGAAACATTCTTGGGCGGGCGAGAGGAAAATCTGGACAACTTCGCGCTGAAGCTGGCGGAGCAACCTGCGTGGTTAAGGCTGAAGCGACTTCTGGAGGTATTGGCAGCAGGCCCGATGCATGCCGAAAAAGCAGTTCGCCATCGGCGTGCGAATTATCTGTTGGACGCGCTTACGCGGACACCAGGGCCGCAGCCAGGATGAGCAACTGTTCAGCCAACGTCGATATCAATTGCCACGATGAGCGGAGCAAGGCTCTGACTATCGTGGTTCAATAGAATCCCGAACGCTCGAAATCCTGTGTTCTGCTGAATGCCGCTGTTGCACGTATGAGAAGGAATTGACCGTAAGTTCTGGACCGAGTGTGGGCTGCGAGTTTGAATGGAGTATGAACGACTGTCGGTGATGAAACGCCCGTGGGACTGTGTACCGCCATTGTTGTACACGAGATTGGCCATCTACTGCACGAAGCGGAGGATGATGCTGCGTTTTGGGGGCCGATACCCGTTTTTCCTGATGGACTCACGCCGCTTGAAATTTATCAAAATGTCAGCGCCTATGCCGCGTCAAATAGTAAGGAGCTGGTGGCTGAGGTGTTTCTGGGCAGAGTATTCGGGGTAAACTACCCGGGCAACATCATGGATGCCTACCGAGATTTGGGAGGGCCCGCCCAGGCGACGCTGGATTGACAAGGACTTAAGATTGCGAGTTGAAAACAGCGTTCCGATTCCAAAGTAGCTGATAAAGGGACTCCTGCGGAATCAGCCGAGCCCAGCCGCCCTTGACATTGCTTGATTGTCTATCCTGCGCATGCCTTGCCGCGTCGGTCGATCAGTTCTACACTGAAAAACAAATAACACTAAGGAGTGCAGTCCATGACCTCCGTCGTCGATTTAGCCAAATTATCCGATGCCGTTTACCAAGACCAGGTCAGTGTCGGTGAATGGCTGCGCCGGGGTCTGCCATACACAATCGAAAGCAGCAGTTTCAAGAGTGCGCTATATCAAAACCGGCGAACCGCAGACTTTGCGCTGACGATTGCCGGAACAAGTCCCACCGAGCTTGATGACCTGCGCTCCGACTATCAGCTTGCCATGGGTCGAATGCCGGACCAGTACCGGGTGGCGCTCAGC
>JAOTYS010000589.1 GCA_029861795.1 Gammaproteobacteria bacterium
GTCGAGGCTGCTCAGGACTTGTTGGCCGCACTCGATGCGGCGACGTCGTTAAAGGATCTCAGTCCGTTGCAGAGTGTTGGGTTACACAAGCTCAAAGGAAACCGAAAAGGTCAATGGGCCATGACAGTAAACGGGCCATGGCGAATTTGTTTTCTATTTAAGGCGGGGGATGCTTATGACGTCGAAATCGTCGACTATCACAAAGGGTGATTGATTATGCTAGCCGTACATCCCGGTCGTATCTTGAAGCGCGAACTCGAGTCGCGGGAATTGTCCGCTAACAAGCTGGCATTGGCACTGCGTGTTCCCTCGGGTCGTATCACTGCTATTTTGAGTGGCAAACGTGCAATTACTCCCGAGACGGCGTTGCGTCTGTCCCGCTATTTCGGCAACAGTGCTCAGTTTTGGATGAACCTGCAGACTCGCTACGATCTCATTGTTGCGGAACAAGAGATGGGGCAGAAGATTGCAAAGGAAGTTGAACACGCGGCATAGTGGTCAGCTGTGCCTTTGAGCTCGCTACAGCGCTTTAAGAAGAGTAGGTAAGGTGCTGTTATGTAGCAATGTGCGTTCCGCAACAGGTGGATACAAGGGTGTCCCAAATCGGCACATCCCCGTTCTCGCAGTCGAAAAGTAGATCAATATTTGCAGGCAAAAAAGGGCACAGTAGCGGTACAGTACTGAGATTTCGTCTAAGGGTCCTATGTGTCAGGAAGCACATCATCCCAGAGAGTCACAGCCCTCTCGTTTGGTCACGATTCGCTTGTCCGCCCTAGACGTTTGTCCCGCTTGCTGCTACTGGGGTGCGCAATCATTCCGAACGAATCTAATCTATTGTCGTAACTGGTTTTCTGTGGTGGAAAACCATATCGAAGCCATTAGATAATCAGAAAGATATGAAGAAGGGTTTCACTAGCAAACCCAAAAGCCGGAGCACGCTACGTGCATCGCGACCTAAAAAGACGTGCGCTTAATGTCATAGCAGCGCCTGAGAAACAGTGTCCGAAATATCAGTGACAGATATTCCACTCCGGATGATCCCGGCGAATGAGGTTAAACAGAGCAGTTTTCACGCCTGAAGCCAAATAAGGCTCAGGACACACTTGCGCGAAGTGGCGAAAGAATCCGAAATGAACATGCGCGGCATCGCTTGCTTTGACCAGATGGCCAATGACAGCACCGGGTGACACCTCGGTACCCACCTGTACCGTGATATTCGCTTCCTGTTCATCGCCAACCGCCGAGTCCGGTGACATGGGCTCAAACGCGTAACCCACACCGTAGGTCGCATCGTGTTCGATGTCGACGTTGACCTGCCAATTTCCGTTACCTTCGTTTAGGAACTTATCGATTCTTCGAACGACACCGGTGCACACCGCCTGAAACGGGATGAAATCTTCGGCCGGTGCGAAGTCTATTCCATCATGCAGCCGGGTTGGCGGCTCCCATGGGCAGTTGCCGCTTTGACAATAGACGCCGGTGACGCTGGCGATGTGTTTTACATCGACGTAGGGGGCCACTGTGATGATCCCTTCGTCGGTGGATTCGCCCTCACCCACGGGCTCCCTGCCGGTGGTGAGATAGGCATCGCGCGCCGATTCATAGCGCAAGTATATGGGTGTTTCGTTTCGCAGGGTGTCGATCATGGGATGGAGCTGCGACACATGGCAATGCAAGGTGATCTCGCCGCGATAGTACCCGGCTTGGGCGGGAACGGCGGCCTGATCGTTATAGAAATAGACACGACCTCTGCGTTCATTTTCCTCGAATAGATGTATTTCGGCCATGGGCGATTCGCCCGGCGGCCAACCGACGTGCAATCGGTTAGATCGAAAGCGGACCGTGTAGTTGTTTATCTCGTGCTCTGTCATGAGGTTCTACCCATGGTGGGGGTTGACCGTACCGGAATGATTGTTAAGCCAGCTTCAATGTTGCTTCTCCCGCAAATCCGGCTGCTCTGAACGTCAGGTGGACGGATATAAAGGTCCGCTAATTTGTTCGCACTGAATCATGGTCCGCCAATCAGCTCTAACGTAACCATGCCGCGTGCAAGATTTTCCGCTCGCCCCCGGCGCGCATAGGTATCTTGGTTAGGCGGAATCTCGGCGACGATATCATCCCAGTCGAGTTGCCCGGCGATGCTGCCAAACCCGATCGTACCCTGTCGCTTATCGCCCTTGATGGTAAAGTGTTCATCGAGTTGGAAACGTATCGGCACGAGCATGAAGTCAACCGGTAATAATTTCATCGGTGTGGCTTCCTCATGAATAATGGCCATGCGGCCATCGCGTGCCTCGATAGTCAACGTGCCACCGGCCTCGCTGCCCATATCCGCACTCAATTTGCCGAGCACGGATTTATCTTCAGCGTTAATCGCGCCCCAGAAGTTAAACACGTGGGGCATCGACATCGGGTCTGCCGGCGGTTCATAGACAGGCATCGTGCCGCTGCCGTCGAGGTGATAGGTCATACCGGGCTTGGGCTTTCCCGAGCCGCTGAATTTCCACTTTGCCGTTGACTGTTTAGCGATTGTGAACGGTATGTTGTCCGGCGTGATGGGCGCTTCACCCGGTCGATCTCGGTAGCTGTGCACGTCCGCACGAAAATACAGTTCGTAGTCAGCCTGTTGTTTCAACGGCGGCTCGTACGCTTGGCTAAAGTCCACTTCGTAGTGCAGTGCGCCATGCCAACGGGTCAATGGGACGGTGTTGCTTTCGTGACCCCTGACGCTGACCATGACATTGCCCCATCCGCCCGGTGCGGTCACTGCCGGCAATTCGGCCACGATGCGATGAGACTCCCACTGCTTGATTGCGAGGACGCTGTCGTTCATCGTGACACGTCCGGATTGAGATCCAAACATACCCTCTAGGGTTAAAGTGCCCTCTGTTTCATCGACATCCATCTTTCGAATAGAGGGCGC
>JAOTYS010000121.1 GCA_029861795.1 Gammaproteobacteria bacterium
GTGCTCGTCAGGGCAATAACGTCTGAGCCAACATGATTCAAACCCGCGACGCCAAATACCCACTCGGTGTGCTCATGGTAATCATGGCCGGTGTCTGTTTAAGTATCTCGGGAATTGGGCTGCGTCATGTGGAACAGGCTGATGGGTGGCAAATCTTGTTCTACCGTGCCATTGCGTTCATCATCACGCTGCTCTGCTTCCTCACCGTGCGTTACCGCGGCAGACTATACCAACCCTTTCGTAAGATAGGCGTGGCAGGATTATTCGTGGCTATGTTTCTGGGGTTGGGGTCAGTCTGTTACGTATTCGCGATACTGCTGACCACCGTGGCTAACGCAGTATTTATTGTTGGCGCCACGCCGATTTTTACCGCAGCGGTCGCCTGGCTGGTGCTGGGAGAACGTATCACGGGCATCGCGATCACCACCATGATGGCTGCGCTGTTCGGAATCGGATTGATGTTTGCTGATGGACTCGTTGCTGGTAGATGGCTGGGAAACTTGGTGGCACTCGGGGTAGTGGCCTCGTTTACCGGCATGCTGGTGCTGCTCAGACGTTCCAAAGCTATCGACATGTTGCCGGCTACTTGCTTAGCGGGCGTGGTCACGGCGATATTATCTGCAATAATGGTGCAGAGTTTTGTCATTAGCCCGCACGATTTAAGATTGGCGGTGTTGTTAGGCACAGTGCAATTCGGTGGCGGCTTTATTCTCATCACCATGGGTTCGCGATACGTACCCGCCGCGGAAGTGGCGTTGCTGTCGTTGACGGAAGCCGTGCTAGCTCCAATATGGGTGTGGATCGGGGTGAACGAGGTGCCTAGCGTGTTGACGTTGATCGGTAGCACAATCGTCCTGGTTGCAGTATTGACTCTAGGCCTATCTGGCATCCGACGCGAGCGACTCGCAGGTTGAAGCAAGGAATGAATAATGAGTAGAGAAGAAGGCCGCCGAGGCGGCAGACAGGCGAGACGAAAATTACGCACCGCCACACCCGTCGTGTGCATGCCAACACTGGTTCCCGAGATCCCGCTCTATGAGATTCTGGATGGTGAAGGCATAGAGCTGATCCACAACGCCTCCATGGACATCCTAGAGAATCCCGGTATTGACTTTCGAGACGACGAAGCCGTTGCGCTGTGGAAGGCGGCGGGTGTGGATGTGGACGGTTATCGCGTTCGTATCGACAGAGATATGCTGCTGGATCTGGTGTCGAAAACACCTTCTAGCTATACCATGAACGCACGCAACCCGAAGCGATCCGTTAAAGTGGGTGGACGCAACACCATATTTGTACCCACCTATGGCTCACCCTACGTAAGGGATCTGAGCGACAACCGTCGCTACTCTACCCTGGAGGATCTACACAACTTTCATAAGTTGGCCTACTTGACACCGAGCTTGCACATGACCGGCGGTATCACTTGCGAACCGACCGATGTCGCGGTCTCCAAACGCCATCTCCGCATCGCCTACAGTCTGCTAAAACACTCTGACAAACCTTTTATGGGAGCCACCACAGCGCGAGAGCGTGCCGAGGACACTGTGGAGATGGCCAAGATCGTGTTCGGTGAAGATTATCTGCGTGATCACACGGTGATGACATCAGTGATCAACTGCAACTCACCACTAGTTTGGGACGCCACCATGCTGGATGCATTGAAGGTGTACGCGCGCAATAACCAGGCGGTGCTTTGCTCACCGTTTGTCCTCGCCGGTGCCAGCACTCCCGCCAGCACTCTAGGTGCAGTAGCGCAATTGAATGCCGAGGCATTAGCGGGCATCGCGTTTGGCCAGCTAGTACAACCCGGCTCTCCCATGGTCTATGGTCAGTTTCTAGCCACCGTATCGATGAAGTCCGGGGCGCCGATGGCGGGTACACCGGAAATCGCGCAGATGAATTTCATCATTGGCCAATTGGCACGCAAGTACAATTTACCATGGCGCTCCAGCGGCATGGTGGCAGGGTCAAAAGTAGTGGACGCGCAGGCTGCATATGAATCCAACATGACCATGTTTGCAGTGGTGTTGTCGGGCGCTAACTATGTGTTTCACGCCGCCGGATGGAACGAGGCTGGGCTTTGTGCCAGCTACGCAAAGTTCGTTCTCGATGCCGAACAGGTCGCAATGTTTTATAAGTTTGCCCAAGGCGTCAGCTTCGATGATTTTGACGAGGCTATCGCAGCAGTACGGGAAGTGGGTCCCGGTGGTCACTACCTGGGGACAACTCATACCCAGGAACATTTTGAAACTGCGTTCTTCATGCCTGAGTTGCTGGACAACAATAATTATGAACAGTGGGTAATAGATGGTGCGACCGACGCCAACACCCGCGGTCTCAATACTGCACGTGCCATGCTGGAACGTTACGAGGAACCGCAACTGGATATCGCGGTCGATGAGGGCCTGCGGGATTTCATTGCAAAGCGGGAAGCGGTTTTGCCCGATGAGGTAAGCTAGCATTAGCTTGTCGATGTCCTCCCCTTTTCACTCCAACCAACTACTCGCCAACGCCGTGGACAAGGAAAAAGCCAAAGCCTTTACCCAACGCCTGTTTACCGATATGGCCGGCACGATGGCTACAGGATTGGGCTATGTGGGCACCAAAACGGGTCTCTTTAAAGCCATGGCGGGTAGAGGACCGATGTCTTTAGAAGCGGTCATTCAGCAGTCCGGCTTGCAGGGTCGTTATGTCGAGGAGTGGCTCAAGAGCATGGTGAGCGCTGGGTATCTGGAATACGACCCACAAAATGAAAGCTATACCTTGCCCGATGAGCATGCCTACTTGCTGGCCTCGGACGGCACTGACCACTTCGCGGGTGGACTGCTCCACATGGCGCCTGTGATGTTGGCGGCTGCACCAAAGGTGGCCGACGCATTCGAACGAGGTGGTGGAGTGCCGTTTGAAGACTATGGTGAGGAAGGCATACTCGCCCTGGATCTTGTCAATCGTGGCAATTATGAACACCGCTTCACAAGCTATTGGCTGCAAGCTCTGCCTGATGTTATAGATAAGCTTGAGTCCGGCGGTCGTGCCTTGGATGTGGGCTGCGGTGTAGGTCGAGTGTCACTGGCATTGGCAAACGCCTTTCAACACAGTCAATTTGTCGGTGTGGACCTAGACGTCGACTCCATTGACCTCGCTACTCAGGCCGCACACGACAAAAATCTCACAGATCGCGTTAAATTTCATGCATGCACCTTGGACGCACTGGATGCTCCACACGGGTTTGATTTCATCACCGCTTGTGACTGCGTACATGACTTCGCGGACCCAATCAATACCCTCAAAGACATCAAGACCCATCTTAAAGCTGATGGCACTCTATTGGTAATCGAACCCAAAGTGGCTGATAGGTTGGAAGATAACTGCAATCCTGTCGCGACAATGTTTTACGGGTTCAGCGTGTTTCACTGTATGACCCAATCCCTCGCCCAAGGCGGGCCCGGCCTGGGCACCTGTATGGGACCGGTGAGAACCGAGCAATTGATGCGCGAAGCCGGATTTACGCGCTTCGAAACGTTGCCAATTAAGAGTCAGGTCAATCTATTCTACGCAGTCGGCTCCTAACCCACTGCGGTAACCGAACGAAAACTCGGCATCTAGCAAGCATGCTCGCATGCGGAGAATACCCTTGCGATTAGCGAGATGTGGCGTCATTGTTTGTGTAATGGCAATCGGTGGAGCAAAATGGCCTCATGGTGGATTTAGTCACGTTACCTGATACTACGGAACGACAAGTCCGTTTTATCGAGGAAACCGAACCAGGCGGAATTATCGACGCCACGATAGAGAAGCTGCGAGTCGGTCACTCTGCGGAAAGTCTACTTGCCGCCGCAGGCATCGCCGTCAGTCGATCCACCGAATTACCGCCGGACCATCACGGCGGCCCCATTCATCCCGTCGCCGGGTTACACGCCGTGTGCCACTTGGCTAATCGCCTTACCGGAGAAAAGCGATTCTTGCCCGTGGTACAGAATGTCGCACTGGCCAACAAACACATTCATTCTCCAGAAATGGGGCCGACCGCAATGCCAAGCGTCGAACCCCTCGTCAACAAAAGCAAGGACGAGTTGATCAAAGGATTTGCCGACGCGCTCAAGGAGCGCAAGCCCAGAGATGCAGAGCGTCATCTCGTTACGCTGCTTCCAATGGCGTCGCCTGGTGAGCTGTTGGAGACCTTGCTGGTTGTAGGACTTCCGCGTAATTCCCTAGACGATCATTATTTTTTATACCCGGTCTACTGCACGAGGGCGTTGGATGACATCGGCTGGGAGTGGGCATCGGTGCTGCTGCGCCCGCCGGTGCGCTACCTTGCGACCCACCCTATGCTTGAACCTATCGGTGAGTTCAAACCGGACGTCGTCGCCGAAAGTGTTCGACACTATCAACATTTCGATGAAGTGGAGCGGCTCATCGATGAGCGCGACTTGACCCGAGACACTTTATCGCTTGAACGCAGAGAATCAGAAGATGATGCGGTCGTTGCGCTGGCGCAGCAAATCGGTGCGGTCTCAGACATTCGCACCATAGGTGTCATCCTTGCGGATGCAGTGCAATCCGGGCTTTCGCTTCAGGCAACAGCCGAAGCATTGTCCGCAGGAGGTGCCATGCTATTCCTCCGTTCGCACAGTGGGAATCCGTTTGACGTGCACATCCATACCGGAATCAACGCGCGACGATACGTACTAAACCTAAACGGAATCAGCCTAAGGACAAAGCTGTTGACCCTACTCGGGTGGTGTCTGGGCACCGAGGTCCGCTACCTCAATAGCACGTTACGTTGGTCGATACGGACTGATTCGCAAACTATTGCCTCGTTGCCGAAACGCAACCAATCGGACCTTCTCAGCGCCATCGCGGATGGCATTAGCGATGTCCCGGTGATTGATCTAGATAAGATCACAGTATCAGTGGATGATTTGGTCGCTCCCGCCCAAGTACAAAACTGCATTGCCCTGGCGCAACAATACACGGATCTAGGATACGATCCCGATCCGTTATTCGCGCTCATGGCTGAGCTGGTGTGCCATGATGATCAAACCGAAATGCACGCTTACAAACTGCAGCAGGCAACATTTGAGGAGTATCACAACACCTGCGAGCCCTGCCGCTGGGTACATATGGTATCTGCGGTAAAACATGCGGCGTGCATCGTGCAGATGCATCCCAAGACAGTATATCCGCGCGCTCACAAACTATTGTCGTCGTAGCGCGAAATCTATTCGTGCTGAGAACTTGGTACCGGTACGCTGCCTCGCTCACGGCATCCCATTGCCATAACATCCTACCGCCTCACGGAGATGTTCATCTAGCATTAGGAATAGCACGCTGCTTGGGCGCATTGATACTGCCTTTGTCTTACTAACTATGAAGGGGTTGTCAGAACGGCAGCAAAGTCTTTCATGCCGGCTCTGTGCGGCACAAGCGTCAGCTTAACTTCACGATCCCGAGTCGACCAATCACAAGGACTGTGAGGATTCTCTACTCGCCTTAACCAGAGATGCTATTGAAATTCCCAGAAATCTAGATCAGAAACCTGCTCCATCGGCTCATGCCGGTGAAGCCCTTCGACAAACGCCTGTTCCTGCGCAGTTTCCGCTTTACACTGCTTGAGCAGTCCACGAGTATGTACCAAGTTTATTCCGGTATCTTGCGCGGACCATTCAAGATCAGTGTGCTCCTGCAATAGATCTGCGTACTGAAACCTTTGAAATAGATTGAAGCCAAAGGATGTCAGAAAGACGAGCACTATGACGATAGAGGTATCTCTTGAGATGCTTACCTTTGTAGACATTCTTGTGTTCCTAGGATTCGAGTTGAACCAACATCACTCGCGCCGTCATCAGAGTTAGTGGCGAAGGGAACCCCTGAGCATTTACAGCGCAGTCATGTGTAAGTGTAGACTGCGGAACACGTGTTTGCTGGTGCGTCATCCATAGAGCACCATCTTGAGAGAACGCAGTAGCGAACGTCTGATTGAATTGAATCCGATCTTCTGAGGAGGACAAACCATGCGTGCAGCCGCAATGGAAGCAGTCAACGAACCCCTGGTGGTGCGCGATCTTCCTGATCCGACTCTGGAGCCCCATGGTGCTATCGTGCGGGTCGAAGCCAACGGCGTATGTCGTAGCGACTGGCACGCCTGGGTGGGCGACTGGAAATGGATTGGTGTCGAATTCGACTTCCCCCATGTCATGGGTCACGAATTCTGCGGTGTCGTCGAAGAGTCCGGAACCCACGCCAGGCGCTTCAAGCCTGGTGATCGTGTCATCGTGCCCTTTAGTCAAGGTGAAGGAACCTGTGAGCACTGCCTCGCCGGCCACTCCAATGTCTGCGACAACCGGTTAGTACCCGGCTTCTCCTATTGGGGCGGATTCGGTCGTTACAGTCATGTACCGCATGCTGACTTCAATCTCGTCGCAATGCCGGACTCCCTGGACTTCAACGTCGGCGCCGCATTGGGGTGCCGCTATATGACGTCTTTCTATGGAGTCGCAGAACGGGCGAAGATCGGCGCGGGTGAATGGGTGGCGGTGTACGGCTGCGGTGGTATTGGTCTTGCTGCAGTACAAATCGCGACGGCGCTAGGTGCAAACGTGATCGGCGTTGACGTTGATCCAGAAAAACTGAAATTCGCCACGGACATCGGCGCCGTCGACACTGTCCTTGCAGCCAATCAAGATCCGGTCGAAGCAGTATTGGAAATCACCAAAGGTGGCGCCCACGTTGCTATCGATGCATTGGGCATTAAGACCACCTGTCAAAACGCGATGCGATCCTTGCGTACCCGTGGCCGACACCTGCAGATCGGTCAGACCGGTCATGACGAACAGGGGATGATCGAGTTTCCTATCGACGTGATGCTCGGTAAATCTTTGACCGTCGTCGCTACCAATGGAATGCCTGCAGCACGGTACGGGACCATGCTCAACATGATCGAAGCCGGAAAACTCAATCCCCAGAAGCTAATAACAAGAAACATCCCGCTGGAACAAGCGGGCACGGTTCTTGCGTCGATGAACGACTACAAAACGCTTGGCTTTGTGGTTATCGATCGGTATTGAGTAGTCAGAACAGCGAACAGTTCACAGCTTCGGTCGGTTCGCCGCTAATTCATAGCCCGGCCGGGCCCGCTCAAGCGCCGCGGCGATGCGAAACACACCGACATCGTCATAGGTTCGACCAACAATTTGCAGACCCGTGGGCACTCCATTGGATGCGTGTCCACTAGGCACACTCATTACCGGGCAGCGGCTCATCATGTTAAATGGATAAGTCATACACCACCCGAGCGCGGGCTCCACTGAGACACCGTTGATCACAACCTTTTGGCACGTCGAGTCATGATCAGCAGCAACAGCGGGCAAAGCCAAGGTAGGACAGATCAAGGCATGATACCTTTCCAGCACCGGACCCAAACTCGCATACATTTCACCCTCCACTTCCTTGGCAGCCAGAAAATCATCCGCTGTCGTAGTGCGCCCAAATTCAGCAAATGCCCGGGCGTAGTCGGTCATCTCATAGCGGTGGCGCTCAAGTTCTTTGGCGATATAGTTGCCGAACAGATGTGCTAGATGATTCCAGGCTGCAGTGAGAGTTGACCAAGTCCATCCCAGATCGACTTGCTCAACCTCTGCACCCAGTTGTCGCAGAACTCCAACCATCGCCTCGGTATTGGCGACGACTTCGTCATCCACCTCGACATATCCGAGATCAATAGAGTAGGCAATTTTCCAACCCTTGATGTCTTCAAGCCTGTCCGGGATGCGCAGCTTCGGACGTAGTGTGGTGATATCCTGCGAGTGCGGTCCAGCAATCACATTCTCTAACAGGGCGGCGTCCATTACGTTCCGCGCCAGCGGCCCTTCATGACAATATGCATCCAAGTTGAACGGTGGATCCACCGGTACGCGCCCATAGGGTGGTTTGAACCCGACCACTCCGCAACAGCTTGCCGGAATTCGGATGGAACCCCCAATATCCGAGCCGTTGGCCAGGGTTGTGGTGCCGGCCGTAAGCGCCGCGGCAGATCCGCCGGACGAGCCACCCGGAGTATATTTTGGATTCCAAGGATTGCGTGTGACACCCCATAGCTTTGAATGGGTAATTGCGGCGCAAGAAAACTCCGGCGCTGCAGAGCGGGCGTGGATGATCGCACCAGCTCGAATGATGCGTTCTACGCAGGCAGAGGTCTCGTCTTCAACATTGTCCTTAAAGATCAGTGAACCTGATGTTGTCCGTTCGCCTTTAATCGCGTGTTCGTCTTTGATGACTACCGGGATTCCTTCTAGCGGCCGGGTGCGCACACCTTTTGCATACTTCACCTCCGCCGCACGTGCTCTTTCCAAAGCGCGTTCAAAATAAGTATCGGTAAAAGCGTTAATCGTAGGTTCTACGGCTTCCGCACGATCGATTACGGCTTGCATCAACTCTACAGGAGACAACTCTAGCCGTTTGAATCGTCGCAGCGCCTCGGTGGCATTGAGATAACAGAGTTCGATATCGCTCATCACTGCTCTCCTCGTGATACCCCCTCGCTCGATATCACCCCGGCCTGTTGGGACACGGACTTAATATGCGACGCGTGCTTTGATTTCTCGTGATCTATCCTCTCCTCAGAACGATACCAAAGCCAAACGGCTAAGACAGTGGCCACCAGGGCGCCTACGAACTGAGCGGCGATAAAGGCCGGTGCGTGCGCAAGCTGTATTCCCGAGAACGTGTCAGTGAAACACCGTCCTATCGTCACCGCAGGGTTGGCGAACGATGTTGACGACGTAAACCAGTAGCCCGCGGAGATATAGAGGCCCACTGCATAGGCGGTCGCTTGGGGACGCACACGAACACAACCTAGAATCGTCAAAACCAAACCGCAGGTGGCAATCGACTCGGCAAATACCTGCCCGAATCCTGCGCGTGCTTTGCTGGAGATCTCTAACACAGGAAAATCAAACATTAGATGCGCAACGACTACGCCGAGCAATGCGCCCAGTACCTGCACTGTCCAGTAGGCAATCACATCCCCTACTCCGATCTCGCGTCGCATGGCGAACGCCAGCGTAACGGCGGGATTGAAGTGTGCCCCCGATACAGGCCCAAAGATGAGAATCAACACAGCAAGAATTGCGCCGGTTGCCAGCGTGTTGCCCAGCAATGCGAGGGCATCATTACCTCCAGACAATGTTTCGCCCATGATGCCTGAGCCAACGACCACTGCGAGTAGCGCGGCGGTCCCGACAAACTCCGCAGTCAGTTTTCGTGCCAAGTCATTTTCGTTCATCGTGGCAACCAGAATCTTTGCGTAGAGAATCTAGGCAGACGAATCCGGTGGCAATGCCTTTCCGATCCGGGAGAGTTTCCGTTGCAGTTTCAACCGATTGAACATCTCAATTGGCAGATCAGCAAACAACTCAATCCTCGTTTTCAGTGTCTGGAACGCCTCCTCGAAGGCGCTCATCTGCTCATCCATGGTACCTGTCGCCGCGGCCGGGTCGGGAAGACCCCAATGAGCATCGACAGGCTGACCCGGCCACACCGGACAAACCTCAGCGGCAGCGCTGTCGCATACGGTGATCACAAAATTCATGTTTGGTGCGTCCTGACCGGCGAACTCATCCCAAGACTTACTATGCAGTCCTGCTGTCGATAAACTATATTTGTTCAGTATCTCAAGCGCCATCGGATGAACTTGTCCTTTCGGGTGACTACCCGCACTGTATCCCTTAAGAGGTACACGGCGTCCATCGAATTCTTGTGTCAGACTGTTGAGTATCGCTTCGGCCAAAATGCTCCGCGCAGAGTTCCCCGTACAGAGAAATAGGATGTTGTATGTCCTTTGGTTAGTCATGGGTCCCCCAGGCGCGATTCAACGGGCGCCGCTAGATCGTCTCTGCTTTCTTGACGTGTCTGCTCTGACTCCATTGATCCAGGGCCCACACAACTCTGGATGACCGCTGCAACAGTTATCGGTCAGATAATTCATCAGCCTAGCCATCCGCACAAACTCTGCCCGATAGATAATGGATTGACTCACTCTGCGACTCGAGACCAGCCCAGCATGCTGCATCGCCTTGAGGTGAAATGACAACGTCGCAGCCGGACAGTCTAATCGCGCCGCGATCGTTCCCGCAGATAACCCTTCAGGACCCGCCTCCATAAGCAATCTAAACGCGTCCAACCGCGTCTCTTGAGCTAATGCATCAAGAATCTGAATTGCATCTCGTTTTTTCATATTTTTATGATAATAGAAATATGAAAAATACGCTAGATCACCTACCCCAAACTCTTTAAAAAAACTACTGGTCACCCCGATCTTCTAGGTCCCAAGCAGCACCAATCTTACGGCTGCGACAATCTCAATCTCCCTTCACTGCATTCATCAAGTCACCGAAGTTCTCTCGGTTCATGATCTCTTGGCAACGAGTAAATCGGTCCATGGCGTAATCCCAATAACTCGCAAAGTGATACGCTGGCCTAGGATTTTTGTTGACCTCCTGCAACACGCCCCACAGCGTCCATAATAAAAACACCAACGATTTTTGCAGAATCATTCTGCCGTGTTCCGCTTCGGTGGGTTCACGTCCGAGGTAGGTTTGGAGGAGAACCCGATCCTGTTCTTCCGAAAAATCAGTTTCCACCGATAAGTCGCCCAAATCCCAAAACGGATCGTTGTTGCCGCCAAATTCCCAATCGAGGATGTAGACGCGCTTACCAGTATCGACCAGGTTTTCCGGCGCCGGATCATTATGGCATGGTGCCAAGGGTGGGCGGTTCGCTGCCAAAGCCTCACGAATGGTATCCGCTTCTTTTTGTACTTTTTCGTACCCTCCAGGTAGCGGCGCATTTTTCTGCCGCAGCACATCGAGATATTCTTGCGCAACATTTTTCTCATCGAAACGATTCAGAAACTGCCGGCCGCTGGTGTGGAGTCTTTTAAACGCGTCCGCGGCGCGGCGCACTGCACCCATGTCTTG
>JAOTYS010000590.1 GCA_029861795.1 Gammaproteobacteria bacterium
AGATAAACGGTGATTCAGTCTGGTGAAAACGGCGGAGCGCTTCGGTAAAGACTACCGCAGCGTCAATACCACACTCCGTCCGAAGGGTAACCAGGTTTTGATGCGCGTGGCGGCGTGTGGCTATAGGTTATCGGGTGACCAACCTGTGATGGTCCGGTGTGTTGGTACCGAGGAGAGGACTTGAACCTCCACGGGGTTGCCCCCACTAGCACCTGAAGCTAGCGCGTCTACCAATTCCGCCACCTCGGCATAATGGTATCGCAGCGACTCGCGTTACCGGAAAGGGCCGGAAACTCTAACCATGGAGTGTTTTTATGTCAACGCAGAGCAGGCATGGGCGAAAGGCCACATCTTCCAAGCGCCGTACCGATAACTCTATACCTGCACGTTCCAAGATTCTCGACTACTTAGCGCAGCGCGGTGAACCCCTGAGCTTTGCCGAACTCGTGCGGGGTATGGGCATAAAGAAAAATGCCGCGCGCGAGGCGGTAGCCGGAAGACTTGGGGTGATGGAACGGGACGGACAAGTCCTTAAGAACCGCGGCGGTGCCTTCGGCTTGCCACGCAAAATGGATTTGATCCGCGGTCGGGTACAAGGCCATGCAGATGGGTATGGGTTTGTGATCCCGGATGATGGACAGGGCGACCTTTATCTGCCGCCTCGATCGATGCGCAAGGTGTTGCATGGCGACTACGTCATTGCTGCGGTGACGGGAGTGGACAGATCGGGTCGCCGCAAAGGCTCAGTGGTGGAGGTCATCGAACGGCGTCATCAGAAAGTGGTGGGGCGTTACTTCAATGAAGATGGGGCGAGTTTTGTGGTTCCTGATGACGCCCGTATCAGTCAGAACATCTTTATTCCACCACATGCAACTTTGAGTGCTGGTAACGGCCAGATCGTCACCGCGGAGCTTGTCGATCAACCCACCCAACGCCGCCAGCCGGTTGGCAACATTGTTGAGATCCTTGGCGATCACTTGGCGCCTGGCATGGAGAGCGAGATCGCTATCCGTAAATACGAGCTGCCGTGTGAATGGCCGCAGGCAGTGGAACGAGAGGCACACAAACTGCCGAAGCGTGTGTCGCCAGCAGACTTAAAGGGACGTGAAGATTTGCGGAATTTGCCGCTAGTTACCATTGATGGAGAGGATGCGCGGGATTTCGATGATGCGGTTTATTGTGAGCGCTCTGGCAAAGGATGGCGTCTGATTGTCGCGATCGCCGACGTCTCTCACTACGTCAGGCCAGTTGATTCGCTAGATAATGAAGCCTTTGCTCGGGGCAATTCGGTGTACTTTCCGAACCGGGTCATCCCGATGCTGCCGGAAGCCTTATCCAACGAGCTGTGTTCACTCAAACCCGAATGCGATCGCCTGAGTCTGGCGTGTGAGATGGATATTGGTCCCCGCGGCAAGGTGAAGAACTATCGGTTCTTTGATGCCGTGATCCACTCTCATGCGCGGCTCACATACAACCAAGCGGCCGCAATGCTTATCGATAGAGATGCCGCATTGCTGCGACAGTTCAACAAAGTAGTGGCGTCGCTGGAGCAGCTCAATGGGGTCTATCAAGCACTGCGTAGTGCCCGTAGCCGCCGCGGATCGATCGACTTTGATCTACCCGAGACTCGTATTTATTACGATGAGGAGGGTCGAATTGAGAGTATTCGTCCGTTGGAGCGCAACGACGCGCACCGGTTGATCGAGGAATGCATGATTGCGGCCAACATCAGCGCCGCAGAGTGCTTGGCGACGCACGAGCAACCGGCACTTTACCGAGTCCACGACACCCCTAATCCTGATGAGCTGACCGATCTGCGTCGTTCCCTGGCTGAATTTAGCATGACCTTGAGCGGTGGTGACCGACCGAGTGCCCTGGACTACGCGAAGGTGCTTACGGCGTTACAGAACCGCCCGGAACTGCGGCGACTTATCCAAACCATGTTGTTGCGAAGTCTTAGTGAGGCCTGTTACCGAGCTGAGAAAGTGGGTCATTTTGCGCTAGCGTGCGATCTATATACCCACTTTACCTCTCCTATCCGGCGTTACCCCGACTTATTGGTGCACCGAGCAATCAAGCGCATTGTGGTAGGGCAGTCACCCAAGGCTGAAGAGGGACTGCAGTTGAGTCAACAGGCGGAACATTGCTCAATGACTGAGCGCAGAGCCGATGATGCTTCCCGCGATGTAATGCGTTGGCTAAAGGCTGAGTACATGCAGGATAGGATTGGGGAGGTGTATCAAGGTGTGATCACCGGGGTCACTAATTTCGGTCTATTCGTTGAACTGATCGACGTATTTGTCGAAGGGTTAGTGCACGTGACCAGCCTGGGTAACGATTATTATCATTTTGACCCGTTGAAGTTCCGCTTGGCCGGTGAGCGTAGCGGCGTTATGTTCAGGCTTGGCGATAACTTGCGAGTGCGCGTCATGAGCGTTAACCTGGATGAGGCCAAGATCGATTTCGAGTTGGAAGACAAGCCCAAGCCAGGTGTGCAGGGCTTGAACCGACGTAAGCGGTCCAAAGGCCGGAAAAGGGCCCGTAGGTAATTGTTGCCGGGTATGAATCTGTGGGCCCCGACACAGGTATGAGCGGTTGCAGAAATCCTGTAGCGCCTGGATGGAGGCCGAGGACACCGCAATGCAAACTAGAACTTTTTCGCAGTCGCTTTATGGGACGATAACGTGTCGGATCGCAATGTTGTGCTTGGAATTCACGCGGTGCGCTCGCTGTTGGAACATAAGGTCACGACAGTGCCACTGCTGTGGGTCGACAGTGCGCGTCATGACCGCCGTCTGTCTGAGCTCACAGACTTTGCGAAGGAAAAGGGTGTCGCAGTAAAAAGTGTAACCAGTGTCGAGCTTAATGAGATGGCAGGGGGGCGGCGCCACGGCGGCGTCATCGCTCAATTCGATCAA
>JAOTYS010000591.1 GCA_029861795.1 Gammaproteobacteria bacterium
TGCCACAGCAGGTGCGGTCGAAGAGGGTGTGGTTGGTGGTGGCACCGGGATGGTTTGTAATGGTTTCAAAGGCGGTATTGGTACCGCTTCACGCCAGGTTGAGGTGCAAGGCGAGCAGTATATGGTTGGTGTGCTGGTGCAATGCAATTACAACTGGGGTGGCGATAGTCTGCGTCTTGGAGGTAAACCGGTAAGCGATAGGCTGCCGGTTGGTCAGCACTGCTTCACCGATCGTTCGATAAACCGCCATGCGGATTATTATCCGTATTGCGATCAGTTGGAAGTAAACGCAAGGACGACGTCGACACCGGAGGGTTCAATCATAATTGTCGTTGCAACCGATGCTCCATTATTGCCGCACCAGTTGCGGCGCGTAGCCAAGCGCCCTGCCCTTGCGTTGGGCAGGCTCGGTGCAATCAGCGGTGCCGGCTCCGGTGATATCTTCGTTGCTTTCTCAACCGCAAACGCGGCTCGAATCAGTGAATACGAGTTTACGAATATTGATGCATATCCCAACGACCGTTTGAACACCGTTTTTGCCGCAACAGTCCAGGCAACTGAAGAGGCCATCGTCAACGCGATGGTGGCTGCCGAGACCGTCATCGGCGTCTCCGGACTTCGAATCGCGGAAATGCCCGAAGAGCAGGTCCGAGCGATATTCAACCGGAAGTCGAACTGAAAACACCACAAAAGTGCTCTTTCGGCGGATTATCGTCCGTGCAACAAAAAACGGACCCTTTCGGGTCCGTTTGATATTTGGAGCGGGTGATGAGGATTGAACTCACGACCCTCACGTTGGCAACGTGATGCTCTACCGCTGAGCTACACCCGCTTTTTGCCTGCCTTTTCAGGCGAGGGCCGAGATTTTAGCCACTCCTAGAAGACTGTCAAGGACTTGCGGTTTTTTGTGCAGGATTTCAACCACTTCTAGCCATTCTTTTGCATGGATGGCCATGCGGCGCGCAGGTAGATGATCATCGACCACATCGTCATGCCGGCGGCCGCCAGCAACAGGATATAGCCAACTTCATACATCTCGATGCCGAACAGATTCCTTTGGTAGACCATGAAGGCTATCCCGAACATCTGCAGAATCGTTTTGACCTTGCCGGCAACTGATACTTTGACCTGCTCGCGCTCTCCAAGGCCAGCCATCCACTCTCGCAGCGCCGACACGGTGATTTCCCGGCCGATGATGATCATCGCGATCAGCGCGACGACAATGCGCGGATCGCTTTGCACAAGCAGCACGAGACACACGGCAACCATGAGCTTGTCGGCGACGGGATCGAGAAATTCTCCGAAACGCGACGTCTGGCCGAGTTTCCGCGCCGCCAGCCCATCCAGCCAGTCCGTTATTGCGGCGAGGCCAAAGACAATACCGGCAATAGGTCGTGCGAAATCCATCGAACTAAAGAAGCAGTAAACGACAAGCGGGATCGCCGCAATGCGCAGCCAGGTCAGGATATTGGCCAGGTTTGCCTTCAAGACTCAGTTCGATTCCCGGTTCTCAGGATTCGCCTTCCAGGTGAAGATCACCGTAAATTTTCTCTGCAAGCGCACGACTAATACCGCGAACCTTGACCAGGTCGTCGATTCCCGCACCACGTACCCCCTGCAGACCCCCAAATTGTTTCAACAATTCCCGGCGACGCTTCGGTCCCAGTCCCGGAATTTCCTCGAGACGCGATGTTTTTCTTGCTTTTGCACGTCTCTGCCGGTGGCCCGTTATGGCGAACCGATGCGCTTCATCCCTGATCTGCTGAATCAGGTGCAGCGCCGGTGAATCTCCCGGCAGTATAGTGGGCGTGCTTTGGCCTGCCAAGAACAGTTGCTCCGCGCCGGGTCTGCGCGATCTGCCCTTCGCAACAGCGATCACCTGCAACCAGCCGAGTTCAAGTTCATCGAGCACCGTCAGTGCTTCAGCAAGTTGACCTTTGCCGCCATCGACAAAGAGGATATCCGGCATCGGCACTTCGCCTTTCTTTACCCTTGCATAGCGACGTCGCAAAGCCTCTGCCATGCCCGCGTAATCGTCACCGGCGGATTCCGGACTCAGATTGAAGCGGCGGTAGTCGCTCTTCATCGGTCCGGCCCGGTTAAACACGACGCAAGAGGCAACGGTTGCCTCGCCGGACGTGTGACTGACGTCAAAACACTCGAGACGCTCTGGCGGCGATTCCAGTTGCAGTAATTCGCCAAGTCCCTCGAACTGACGGCGAATAGTCGCATTACTCGATATCTGCAGCTTCAGTCCCTGGTCGGCATTGGTCGCGGCCAGTTGCAACCACCGTAGACGGTCGCCACGCACACTGTGCTTGATGGTTACTTTATGGCCGGTTCGCTCGGCCAGTGTGAGTTCCAGCACTGCACGGTCGTCAATGTCTGACTCGATGATGATCTCCGACGGAGCATCTTTGCCAAGGTAGTACTGCGGCAGGAAGCCGCTAAGGATCTGCTGGCTTGTCGCCTCGACAGAAAGCCGCGGAAAATAATTGCGACTACCGAGTATTTTTCCATTGCGAATAAAAATGATGGTGACGCAATGCACTGCATTTTTTGACGCTACCGCAATTACATCCAGATCCTTGGTAGATGCCCGGGAAATAATCTGCTCCGCTTCGACTTTCTTGAATCGGGCAATCTGATCCCGAAAACGTGCCGCACGCTCGTACTCTTTGGCATCGGAAGCGCGCTCCATGCGTTCGACCATCGTGTCAATGACACTCCGGTTTTTACCTTCGAGAAACAGGATGGCGGCATTGATATCTTCAGAGTATGAGGCCTCGTCAATGTAGCCAACGCAGGGTGCGGTGCAACGGCGGATCTGGTACTGCAAACAGGGCCGGGTACGATTGCTGAAATAGGTGTCCTGACACTGGCGAATCAGGAATAGTTTCTGTAACTCGTT
>JAOTYS010000592.1 GCA_029861795.1 Gammaproteobacteria bacterium
CTTGTGGGTCGTCCGGGTCGCGTTGCGGCGCTAGAGCGTTTTCTCGACCACGTTCAGAATCATGACAATGTGTGGATTTGTAGGCGCGTCGACATTGCGCGTCACTGGCATGAACACCATCCATGTTGGCCATAGATGATGGCGCCAGGTGCAAAACATAAAGCTCTCCGTTAAGTTCTAAATACTGACTAGCATATCTCCAGCCCGCAGACCTTAGGCATCAGTGGGGCCTGGAGCTTCTCGGATGCTTGAGCCTCATTGATAATACATCTCAGGTCTGAGCAGCCCATTTGTTTGACTCCCGCGGATTTATCCTGGATAACTACGCGCCCCGACGAGTGATTTGCAAGGCACTCACAACAATAGCAACACGGCTGCGCTATGCGGAGCTAGTTTCCCATTTCTGAGATCATTGTATTGACTTCCGCCATATCCTCGTCTTCCGATAGTCGGCGAAGTGTGATCGCAGTGACTGCCTCTTTGTCCGTGGCGGCGCTCATTTACGGTCTTACCGTTCCGTTGTTGTCGCTGATACTAGAGCGCCAAGGTGTAGATCACACCTTGATCGGTTTGAGTACGGCTACGCAGTCGTTGGCAGTATTTGGCGCAGCGCCGTTGGTCCCGCGTCTGATGCGGTTTCCGGGACCTGCCTGGCTGATGTTGTGGTCGATTATTGCGAGCATTATATTGCTGTTACTGTTGCCGGCATTCCCAAATGTGTACGCGTGGTTTCCCCTGCGGTTTATGCTGGGTCTGGCTTGGAGTGTGGTGTGGATCGCGGGAGAGGCGTGGATCAATCAGGCTGCTCAGGATCATGTACGCGGCCGAGTGTTGGCTTTGTTCGCTATGGCAGTGACCGGTGGCTTTGCGTTAGGGCCATTGATCCTGATCGCATCCGGCAGTGACGGTTGGGCACCGTTTATTGTAGCGGCCGCAATCATGGCGGTTGCGGCGATACCGCTATTTCTCATTCTGAGTCAGGCCACCTTGCTGGAGGGCCAAAGGTCTACGAGTCTCCACAGATATCTGCTGTTGGCACCGGTGCCTATGTTGTTGCACGCCTGTTTCGCATCAGCTGATGGCATTTTGTTAACTTTTACGCCGATCTATGGATTGAGGCTCGGACTAGGGGAGGCATACTCGTTGACATTGATTACTCTAATGGGGGCCGGGGGCATCGCTTTGCAACTTCCGGTGGGGTGGCTTGCAGATCATATGAATAGGATGTTGCTCACAGCGATCATGGTAGTGGTCATCACGCTAGGCGCGATTAGCATGCCATTGGTAATTGCCCACAGCCCGTGGAACTGGATGTTCATGTTTCTTTTTGGTGGTGCACTGGGATCACTCTATACTTTGGGTTTGGTATTGATGGGACAACGCTTCAAAGGAGCGGACCTGGTTGCCGCCAGTTCGGTGTTTGGAATCATGTGGTCTACCGGAGCAATTGTCGGCCCACCAATAGGTGGGCTAGGGATGGAATACATTGGCACCCACGGCATGCCCATCGCGCTGGCGTTGATCTTTCTCGCCGTGTCACCGTTCCCGATTGTGAGTTATTTTCGTAGCCGACGGACCACCACGGATGTGTTGGGAACACGGCAATGACTTCGTTACCTCAACGACACTCGTCGAATGCGATCAAGGGCATCTTATTTGACAAGGACGGCACCTTGCTCGATTTTCATGCGACTTGGATACCGGCTTACGAGGCAGCGGCGATGGCTGTTTGTATGGAGTCCGGAAAGCCGGACTTCGTGCCCGATCTAATGCAGGCGGCAGGCTTTGATCCCGTTACCCAGCGTTGCGATCCCGAATCGCCTCTGGCGTGCGGTACCAATGAGCAAATTGCGCGGATATGGGGTGAGACATCAGACTTCAACGATGTGGGGGCGTTGATAGATTTAATGGAGACGGTTTTCGAAAAAGAAGTGGCGGCAAAGCCAGTGCCAGTGAATGGGCTAGCGGTGTTGCTGCGACGTCTGGTAGAACAAGGTCAAGTGTTGGGAGTCGCTACCATGGACTGTGAGGCCCAGGCGCACGCCGTGCTTAATCAATTACGCCTCGCTGATTGCTTCAGTTTTGTATGCGGTTACGACAGCGGTTTCGGTGTAAAACCAGGACCCGGTATGGTTGAAGCCTTTAGCGCACGGACAGGCTTAGCCCCGCGGCAAGTAGCCGTTGTAGGTGATACGCCACACGACCTAAACATGGCGCGAGCCGCGGATGTTGGCCTGGTGATCGGGGTGTTAACCGGCGCGAGCCCACGAGCGGTGCTCGCAGGGCTTGCCGATCATGTCTTAGCGGATATCACAGAATTAGAGTCGCTCATCTGAGATATTGTTAGCGCTGCTTGCTAACGACCTTTGTTTTTTGTTTGAGCAGCAACCGTGGCATGGGCCCAATCCAGGATCAATCGTAATCGATCGACTAATCGACCGCGGGCCTCGTCATAACAAAGCCATTTGAATTCATGGTGCTCAGGGCGCCCTAGTTCGGGGTTCACCATTAGGGATACCTCGCCGCCGCTGTACTCGGCCAAATAATAACGTGCTGCCTTGCCCCTACCGTAGATTGGTGTTTCGCGATGGATCGGACCCCAACGCATGATCAGATGGGTGAGTGTGGTCTCTTCTCTGACTTCGCGTCGTGCAGCATCCAACGGATCTTCGCGAGGTTCGACTTGGCCTTTGGGAAAGTCCCAATAATTGTAGGCGCGCAGCAGTAAGTACTGCGGTTCGTTGTCGCAGCGGCGCACGATGATCATGCCCGCCGACAATTGCTGAGCCTTCATTGTCCCATGGTACTCGAGGCTGTTTGCTGCTTGAACAGACTATAATCGGTGTCACCATGACAACGCAGATTCTAGAATCAGATGAACCACCCCCCCGGTAAGGGTGGTCAGGC
>JAOTYS010000593.1 GCA_029861795.1 Gammaproteobacteria bacterium
TAGACGCGAGCTGCGCGCAGCGCTTCTCTTGCGTGAGCGGTTTTTCGTTCCTTTTTGGTGATATGAGGCGCCCTGTTTAAGGACTGTCCTTCGAGTTCAATTGTGCCCCGGCATGAGTAAAATGGGTATCGTGATTACCGGATTACCGGGCTAGCCAAGTCCTGTCAGGGTTGAACGCAGGAACGTGGCGAGCAGAGAAGTGCCCGGTGGCGCACTATGAATAAGCCGACCCATTTTCGTCTTTCGGACGTTGTAAAGAACTCCACGTAGCTTCTGTAGTTCTGTTGTCACCGACATGTCGGATCGTTGTACGAAATATGTCATGTTCTCCATGGAGCCTGGTGACTTCCGAGATTGCCATTTGCCAACCTAGGTGTCAATTTTTCAGCTAGCGCGCCTTGGTGGGAGAGGTTTATACACATAACGCACGACCGTTCAATAAGTGGCTACTATCTGATAAATTACCTTAATAAAACCTCTCAAGTCATTGAGCTAATATATAAACAATTGTGAGGGCTCAAACACCAGCGGCCAGTACATTTAGTCCAACGCTCGGTGACGTCAGTGAAGCTTCCTACCCAGACTAAACGCTTTATCATCGATGAATCCACAGCGACCCCCTAGCTCACGGGACAATCAACAACGTACAGATAAAGGTGTCACCACCGGGCCACTAGATGGCTAGGCTAATTTGGGGGTAACTCCGCGTCGGGTATCGGCGTTAGCGGATCACTAAAGGTAATCTCGTCGACTTGAAATTCGCTGACAAAACGCATGTTGCCAGTGCCTTGATCGACTTCGAATAAAGCATTTATACCACGATAGTCTGGGTCGGCGAGCGCATAGAGTTGGTTCGACTGAGAACACGCTAGACTATGTATATCGTCGCGTAATCCGCTACTGTTGAAAAGGAGTTTCACCTGGTCGACGATTCTTCCCTGTTTGAGTTTTAAGTTCGCCAAGTGCACACCACCCTCTGGAGAAAGGGTAGTAGCATAGATGTCATTGTTGGGGCACCTAGTGAAGTTACCAAACCGGGTCTGGGCTGAGAGTTGAAACTTTTTGAGTACCTTAACTTTGCCATTCTTGGTATTAATCGTCACCACAGAATAAGGCGGCGTATCGGTGAAATGGGCGATCAGACCGAGATGCTTGTTCTCATTGATCGCAACTATACTAGTGATCGCGTAGTTCGCTTTCAATGCCGGTATTGATAGAATGCCAGGCGGCGTTCCTGCGATCTGATCGGCCATGCCGAGTGTAATCAGGCTATCACGATTATCAACAGCGTTGCCCAGTTTAGTGCTGATCAGCGCGATCTTACCCTCTATAGTCTGAAAGACTGCATGTGGCCGCTCCTTCCAGGGGCGCTCGACTACCACCAATAAGTCCTGACTAAACCCTTGATCTGTCAAGTCGGTCGACCGTACGATGAGTTTGTCCTCAAGCACGAGAATGCCATAGACCACACTTCCTCGTGGTTGGGCAGAAGCACTATGGAACAACACCGCCGCTAGCATAACGACGAACAGCCAAGCGATTCGTGTGGCGACTGTTTGGCTCATCGCGCTATCTCCTTAAGGCAAAACTAAACCCGGATCGGGTGTGAACGGTAAAATCCCCATATCCGCAAGTACGTTGACAGCGAACTGCTTGGCTCGAACATCTTCGCGTGGAGGAGAGACGCCAAAGCTGTCCAGTCCCCACATCCACTGAATTGAACCGGTCGCAAAAACCCGAGCACCGCTGCTAGAATCTGTGTAATAGGTGGAATTCGATATGGTGACATCGGTACCGGGAGGGAGTCCCGGCGCAATAACCTGCGGAACAACTACGGATTCGGACAAAGTGGCTAATCCTGACGGGCTAAATCCATTATTGACTGCCGCATCCCACTCAAAGCCGACCAGAGCCAACAGCGCATCGCCATCGCTCAAACCAGTGGCATTGTAGAGATAATGGGCGCTGTTGCTGACAATATGGTCGTAACCTATGGATGCACCGTTATCATCACCGATATACATCACACCTAACAGAGCGTTTTCAGGTCGATTATTCTCTGGCCCGCGCCATAGATAGGTGGGGGCAACAGGATCGTTTGCCAGCGGATCTTTATAGCAGATCATCACCCGGTTGGCCTGGCCGGTGATAGTAGAAGGTTCAAACCGCACCCGCCAATAAGCTGTGTTGCCTGAGAAAAAGCCCAAGTTCATGCCAGCATCCCGCGCCTGTTCGACGCCGTTGCGCATCTCTTCCGACCAGTATTCGTCATGACCGACAGACAGGTATACCTTGTGCTGCAACAATGCCCCTGGATTAGTTTGTACATCCATATTGGTGATGTAAGAAACATCATAGCCCTGGGACTCCAGCCAGCGCGCCATGGGATATTCATAATTGAGCAAATGTTCGTGCCGGCTAGGATCGGTTGTAACCTGGCCAAACGGCCGGTCGAAAGACACTGCGAAGGCCCGTTGACCGCCTGTGCTATTGAAACCGTACAAACTGCGGCGTTCATTAGTGCCGTAGTGGTTGTAGGCGAGGAAAGTCGAGAAACTGCTCTGGAACACGATGTCGGAGACGCTGCTATCGTCGCGAACTACAAACCAGATTTGCGATTGTTTACCGCCCGTGCTCTCGGTTAGATCGGCGATATAGAGGCCAGTAGTCCAGTCGGTACCAATTTGAAGGTTATAGGACGTGCCCCAGTCGCACTCAATAAGAAGCGTCGCCGGATCAGTAACCGAACAGTCCGGCTGTGTAATCCCGGTCAGGGTACCCGAACTGGCGACCAATCGAGCTCCTAAGCCACCGTAGTAACCCAATCGGTACACATCGATAGTGTAAGCGCCCGGAGTTGCAAGAGACACTTTGAGTCCCAGTGTTTCACCTAAGTTCACGCTG
>JAOTYS010000594.1 GCA_029861795.1 Gammaproteobacteria bacterium
TCACAAAAGCAAAAAAGCAGGCGTTGACTGTTGTCGATAAGATTAATAGTGGTGAGATTCCTGTTGAAGCAGGAGTCATTACAGAACTGGTTTCTAAATCCACCAGTGGTGCGGAAGGGTCAATATTGAATATTGCTGCGCTTGTTGTCGGCGCATGCTGGCTTATCGGCATCATCGATTCCTATCGACTCGGAATCATTCGAGAAAAATAATTGATTATGGCGCCAAAGTCAGGTGGCCATGAATCCGAAACAAGACCACAAAGCAATGGTATGAACTCCTCCTCCCCTCAATGGCGTCTAAGTGTCACACTGATAAGCGATACGACCAGAGTGGCATAACCGATCATGCGAAAATGACTGCTTTAACCTAGCGGGCCTTGCCTTTCTCGCCTATTCTCAAACTGATAACAACTAATAACAACACTAGGGTACGGGTTTCATGAATATTAAACGACTAAGCATTGGTAGCGTGGTAGGAGCGATCGCGTTGTATTTGCTGGGCATGCTAATTTGGCAGACCTTATTTGTAGGCTTCTTCGAAGCCAATGCGGGATCGGCGGTCGGAGTGGATCGCGATATACAGATAGTCTGGGCAGTCATAGTTGGCACACTGTTCTACGCTGCGTTGCTGACCTTGGCCCTGGAATGTCGCAGCGGGTCAAAGTCGCTGGTTGACGGATTGAAAATCGGTGCGGTTGTCGGCGCACTGGTCTGGGGCACTGCTGACTTTACTTTATATGGTATTACCAATCTCAACACTCTGACGGCGGCCGTCGCTGATACGTTACTCGAAGGAGTCCGCGGAGGAATAGCTGGCGGCGTAATAACGGCAGTGCTCAGTAAAGTTGGTGACTGATCGGTCACAAAATATTGGTCAGGTTGGGGACCTGCCAGGACGACGAACGCACCATTGAATTTCCGATTATGGCCGAGGCTGTATGAAAATGTAGAATGATAGAAGCCGGTTCGGAATGATTTGTATGAGTGATTGATTTAATTGGTGGGCGATACTGGGCTCGAACCAGTGACCTCTGCAATGTGACTGCAGCGCTCTCCCAACTGAGCTAATCGCCCGCGGAACTTTGTTTGATGGATAGGAAAATCAATTCCTAAAGCTCACAGTGTTCAGCGGATTCTAACAAATTTGAGGCACGCGTTAGCGAAGTCTGGCGTTTAATGCCAAAACTCAATTCTAGGCATATTTTTCTTACCTGGGTCGGAATGGGGCCCTATCCCCACGGGGGATCGTGGGGACAAATAAATAGGCTTGCAACCGTAGGCCCATTGGAGGCGCGTATTCCGTTTGTTGGGGTTGAGACACGAGTCGCAATTCAAGGTGCGGAGCCGATGCATGGTAGGCGTGTATGAACTATGAAGCGTGCGGGTATTGAAGATGTCGGGTAAACGGGGCTATCTTGAAAATATGGCAGTAATGCAGATAAGTACCGTCGGGTCTATTCCACTGCTTTGCATGGTCGTATCAACACGAGCGTTATCGCAAACCCATGACGATGCTGAGGGGCAAGATTTGACAGCATCTGTAGAGAACTACCAACGGTTTGAGGCGGAGCGCCGGCGACAGCAACAGTTACAACTTGAGAATGTACGGCTCCAGCAGGAAAAGTTGCGATTTGAGAATGAGCGATTACGGCAAGAAAACGAGCGCCGCGAACAGGAAAGGTTGCGACTTGAGAATGAGCGATTACGGCAAGAGAATGAGCGCCACGAGTTCGAACAGTTGCGACGTGAGAATGAGGCGAGGGAACGGCAACGCGCTCAGACAACTGCGCTTCCGGAGCAGACAGAGAGAACGGGCCAGAGTAATGGACCGGACATATATGAGCAATTACGGACGCTAGGTCAATTGAAAGATGATGGAATTTTAACTGAAGGGGAATTTCAAAGACTAAAGAAAAAGATTCTGGACTAGCATAGATCTTCGCCCGTAATCAGCGTGAAGTACGGGCTTTCCGATACCTCTCAGTCATCTCAATCTCTACGTCGCGCTTATGGCAAAAAAGGCGTGGGGGCTAAGGCGTCCCAAGCCGAAAACGTATTTGTTCTGCTTGTCACGACGCTGCGAAAGAATTTCCTGTTCTTATACGGTGAATCTGGCACCTGCTTGTTCCAGAACTCCGCCAATTACGGACATAGTGTGAGGGAGTTCACACCATAGTTCCGGAAACCGTGAAGTCTATCGGCCTTGTCATATTCAAAGATTATATTATCTACTGACCTTTATCATGTAAGGAGCTTGTTATGGCGGACGCAAAAGGACTCAAGAAACCAGTTAAGCTTAAAGCGGATATGGCTGAATTTTGTGGAGTAAGCAAACTTCCCCGCACTGAGATCACAAAAAAACTTTGGGATTATATAAAAGCCCAAAAACTTCAAACCAAATCTGCTAATGGTAAACCGGAAAACGCAGGGAAATTCATCGTCGCCGACTCGAAACTGCTTAAGGTGTTTAAAAACACAAATTCAACCAGCAAGTCGGGCAACGTTACGGATCTGCGCAAAATAGAGGAAGGCGACACTATAGATATGATGCAGATGGCTGCTGTGGTCAGTGCAAACATAGAATAGCCGAAAGCGCCCTCGCCACTGTTTTTTCTGACAGTGGATGATGGCATTCTGACCAAATTGCCCCGCTTCGGCGGGGTTTCTTTTGTCAAGATCGATCCGGTGAAATCGCAGCCGTTTTCCGCCTGCTGTGACATCGTCCTTCTCGTTGGCTGACTGCTTGGGGAAAAAGGGCCTGTAATGTTTCGATCGCGGAAAATTTTCGTCAACCGTCTGCATTGACCCCGAGTGGACATTCCCATCGCTCGAATATTTCCCGATTAAGTTAATTATCAGGCATTCTGATCAATCTTCGTATTACGCTTAAGCATTGA
>JAOTYS010000595.1 GCA_029861795.1 Gammaproteobacteria bacterium
AATACTCGCCACTCGTCTCGGTGAGGTCAATCACCATTTCCGGGTGAGCATCCAACATATTGGAGATTGTGTCGGCGATCTCGTGGGCAAGGACAGGATTGGCGAATACCAATGCTGAGAATGCGCTAATGACGGTTTTACGTAGTTTCATTTCAATTCTCCCGTTTGTACTAGTGCTCGACGAAGCATTATTTATCGGCTTAGTGTCCTCCGGCAACCCACTGGAGGATCATCCGCTTCAGGCCCATCGTCTGTGGCCCACCATCTTATGCCTTCCGCGTGTTACGGATTGGCAATTCACGTGCTGGACTGATTGCAGTCGAGTAAGGGGCTAGAGGACTGAGAGGAAAACCCCCCTCATAAAGGAGAAATCTAGCGAATAGGCGGCGATCGGTTAGGCCGTTGATAGAGCCACAAGCAGTCATTCAAGCGCGTTGTCTCAAAGTGTTTGGCGCAGGAGTGAAACCGGATTGGCTGGATTACCGTTCAGGCATGCCGGCGCGGCGAAGGCCTTCCAGGACGCGTTCAAAACCCGGGCCCATCCAGGAGTGGCCGGCGCTAATTGTTTCGATTGTGCTCCGCTGAGGCGGGAGCCCAGGAAGTTGAATGTTGTGGAATCAATGCACTACTGGATTCCCGCTTCGGCAACTGCTCGGTAATCGCATCCTGCATTACCCTAATACGATACATCCGTGTATCTATCGGTAATCGCATCCTGCATTACCCTAATACGATACATATATGGACCCACTCCCGTTTGCAAGACATTTGATCATTGATGTGAGAGGAAATCATTGCTCTCATATATCCGGCCTGCTTGTGGAAGTTTTTGACTTCCTGGCCCCGATGGCTATTTGCGCTCATCCTCCTCATCATCCTTTCGGCTTGTTAACAGCCAATGCACGTACCAGGTTTTGAATGAGCCGGTCTGACCTATCCCACTATCCGATCAAATTGTCTTTTGCAACTTACTTGCATGCAAGATTAACATCTCTTAGCCTAACTCACTCTGATAAACCAATAAACGAAGGAGGATGATATGACCGATTGGGAAATTCACGGTAAAGAATTCGGCAATTGTAACTGCGGTTACAGTTGCCCCTGCCAATTCAATGCCTTACCCACCCACGGCAGTTGTGAAGCTGTTACTTTTTTCAGTATCGATAGCGGGCACTTCGGAGACACCAAACTGGACGGGCTCAAAATGGCGTTCGTCGTTCAGTGGCCCGGTGCGGTGCATGAAGGAAAAGGCGTCATGCAGCCTATATTGGACGCCGATGCAGATGAGATGCAAAAAAACGCACTGCTTAGCATTATGACCGGCAAAGAAACTGATGAAATGGCGACGGTTTTCTGGGTCTACAATGCGATGTGCGATACCGTGCATGATCCTATTTCTACGGAAATAAAATTTGATTTCGACGCTGATGCGCGCAGGGCGAACTGTGAGGCAGTGGGGGTGGCGACCGGTAGAGGTGAACCCATCCTGAACCCTGTCACCGGGGCCGAGCATCGAGTCGGCATCCATCTGCCCAACGGGTTTGAATATACACTCAGCGAAGTCGGTCGCGGTTGGTCTTCTTCACAGGGCGCTGTGGCCTTGAATCTGGAAGATAGTTACGCCCATTGGATCGACATCGACATGACCCAACACGGTGTGATCCGCTAACGTAGTCGACAAGATGGTGTTTTCAGTCGTTGAGCGTCCGCTTTCAAAATTGCGAATGACAGCAATTGGGTCGGTAAAGCGACGTTCCAGCCTGACAATGTAATAAATGCTGCTGATTAGTGATCCATGGTCGCCTTGTCGACCCACACCGGACCGTCGAGTACAAATTCTCTAATGTCGGCTTTGCAGGGCTGACCGGACTAGTTTGTCGCTTCGCATACCTGCCAAGTGCGAACCGTGGCGGTTCGATCGGTCCTTCATCTAACAGTATTCTCTGTCGGTAGTTTAGGCTTGATCTTGATTCGCCTCCTCCAGTGCCCACTCACGAAAAGAGGCAATGTCTCTGCGCTCTGCTACATCTTCGAGGCATACGAGGTAATAGGCGAAATCAACCGGTGTCGTTACCTCCGGCCCAAATGGCCTCACAAGCTGCCCTGTCGCTAAGTGACCGCCTGCTATGACACGACCAGTGAGCGCCACGCCATGCCCTAAGATAGCAGCTTCGACCACCAGGCTGGTGTGAGAAAAATGCGGTCCGCAAGCGGCGTCCACATCACATCCGGCTGCTTGTAACCACATCTCCCACTTTGGCATGGTCTTATCCGCGGTTTCAAAATCATCATGCAGCAAAGTATGCCAACGAAGGTCCGCTGGGGTTCTTAGCGGGTGGGCACCCTCGAGCAATTTGGGACTGCAAACCGGAAACACTTCCTCCGAAAGCAACTTATCTACTCGGTGACCGGGATACTCTCCAGAGCCATATCGGATGCCCATGTCGACATCGCGTTCGCGGCTTAAGTCAACAATTCGCAAGGATGCATCCAGGCGAACGCTGATATCCGGATGTTTGGCGTTGAACTGAGGTAGGCGTCTGAGCAACCAGGTGGCGGCGAAAGACGGCTCCACCGCAACAGTGAGTGGCCGATGGACTCCGAATTCCCTCATTTTCTTGACGCCGAGCAACACTTGCTCGAACCCTTCACGCAGATCAGCCAAACCCGCCTCAGCCACATCAGCCACTCGAAACTCACCGTCTCTTCGATGTAGCAACTTGGTGCCGAAGTCGTGCTCGAGCATCTTTAACTGCTGGCTTATTGCCGAAGTGGTTACGTTCAGCTCATCAGCCGCCCTGGTGAGGCTGCGATGGCGAGCTGCCGACTCTAGAGCGCGGAGCGCCTTGAGGGAGGGAATACGGCTACTGGTCATGGAGAAAACTTAAGGAATTCT
>JAOTYS010000122.1 GCA_029861795.1 Gammaproteobacteria bacterium
CTGTAGACTCGAAGCCAAAGCCGTGAACATCGCGTGTTTGGGTCGATTTATTCGTAGTCTACGGGTGCATGTCCCCCTCTCACTGACAGTACCTGCCAGCCGTGTTGAGTATCACGGAGAGAGGGACCGAGTATCTATATTGGTCGATGGCAGTCATTCCGACTCGACCAGTCTGAAACTGTCTGTACGGTCAAGTGTCGACCATCACAGTTAGTTTGGAAGGGTTACAAACTGATCTCCCCCATCTACACGATATCTTTCCTCCATACCGCAAAGGTTTTGCATCGATATATTCACTGGGCCGGCGTAGTCGCCCAAGCCGAAGGTTAGGGCTAGCGAGTCCTGGGAACCGGTACCTCTGCCTGCAACTACCTCCTTTGTCTGTGCACGACTTGCATAGGACACGGTTACAAGGTTACCGACTCCAAAATAGTTACATCGCGGGTCCCTAATCCGGATCGCGAGCCAATGGTTATCATTTCCGTCATTGCGAAATAGCCTTACCCCATCCTGGCTTGCGACAAAGATATCAACATCGCCGTCATTGTCGTAGTCAGCGTTTGCTGCGCCCCAACCGTTGGTTACGCGAATTCCACTCAACCATGATGACTCCTCGAAAGCCCCATCTCCGTCATTGAGATAAAGATGGCTTTCGCGACCGCTGTACACGCTGGTAATGAATAAGTCCAAATCGCCATCATTGTCGACATCCAGCAACATTGGGTCAGAACTGCTTTCCTCGAATCGAATGCCCGAATTCAGAAACTTATCGTCTAAAGTGAAGTGGGGAGGGCCCTCATTAACGAGCAGCATGCTTAGGTCCGAAAATTCGATATAACGCTGATGAGCCAGATTGGAGACGAATATGTCCGTCGTTCCGTTGCCATCTATATCGCCTACCACACTGCCAATGCTGTGCCCATACGCACCGTCGACATTCTTGCCTCGATACCCGTTTTCAGCGGCAATGTCGATGAACTGGGCGTTTCCCTCGTTGCGCCACATGAAATTCGGGTCGAGACGATAGTTGGACACGAGAATATCTTGCCATCCATCACGGTTGATGTCGGCCCATGTCACACCCCGTCCACACATAGGCTCGTCGGATTGTATTCCCGCTTCGATCGACGCGTCATTGAATGTAGCGTTGCCTAAGTTTAAGAATAATTGATCTGGGCTACACACTGCGCGCTCGATGCTCGGTTGCTGGTAATTAGCAATATAAAGATCCAGCAGTCCGTCATTGTTTGCGTCACCCCATGCAGCCGCTTCTGTCGGCCCGATGGGCGAAACATTAAAGGCGCCATCGGTAACATCCACAAACACCTCTGTACTGTCATTGCGCAACAGTCGATTGGTGGTCCGATGAGTGAGAAACAGGTCAAGGTCGCCATCGTTATCGATGTCACCCCACTGCCCCCCGGTGTGATTTTCAAAATGGGATAGTCCGAGTTGTTCTGTTACGTCTCTGAACTCTCCAGCACCCGTGTTTTGAAACAGACGCGGGCCGTCCAACAACAAGTCGTCAAACCCATCATTGTCGAAGTCTCCCCAGGCCACGCGTTGGCCCCTAACTCTTCCGAAACCGGCCTCAGTGGTTACATCGGTGAACTGTGGCGTGCCGGCTTTGTTGGCAAAGAAACGCCATGATTCACCTTGGTATCCGTGTTCTGAGTACAGCAATTGTTCCAACTGATCTACGGCCTCCGGAAGATCGCCTATTTTCAATGCTTCTTCGAAGTAGCTGATCGCGAGTTTGGGATCTCCATTACGGAATTCAATCTCGCCCAATAGATTAGTCGCCTCATTGCGATTCTCAAAAATTGATCGAGAATTGCGTAGATGTGGAACCGCTTCGGTGAACTGTTCTTGTTTGTAGTGCAAAAGCCCGAGCAAGTGTTCGGTATCACTAAGCTCAATCTGTAGCTCGTTCGGTACCAGACTTGTGGAAGTGTTGGCAATAGTTGACTGGCCGTTTTGTTGCTCGAACAATTGTCGATGTGTCTCCAGCAGTTTCGCGGATCGGTCAAGCTCAGCACCGCGCAAGATCAGTCGGTGAGCAAACTGCTGGTAGAGATGGCGATTATCTGGATACACTTTTAGATACTGTTCCGCTGCTGCAAGATAGTCATTGTCATCAGTATGCTGCGTATCTAGATGACGGGCTAACAATATCGCCACGGTGGACGCGCTGGCAGCGTTTGAAAAGCGCTTCAGATAAAGCTCCATCAGCACCAGGCGAGTTTCATTGTCACGTTCGGACAGAATCTCCTCAAAGAGTAGGGTGGCGACCCAATTGGCGAGCTCTTGATTCAGGTCTAACTCCAAAAGTCGTTGCAACACTTTCCGTCGCTCCTCGGGCCGGCGGGTGTATTCGTACCCTCGGTATGCGGCAAATAATGCATTTGCCTCGTGACCGTACTCCTTGAGAAATTGAGCAATCTCCGAAATTACTTTCTCTGTCATAGGCTTGTTCCCTAAGTTTCCGGCAAGCATGGCAGCCCAACGTCTTTGTCGCGATGCGTGATGCGTAGGATCGTTTGCCAATGCCAGTGAAAACGCTGCGATCGCTTGATCGAATTGATGGGTTTGGTAAAAGCTCTCGCCCATCAGGTAATAGAGATCCGGTGGGGCAGACTGCGAACGCTCCATACTTGTCAATAGATCCAATGCTGTGTTGTACCGACGCTCAGTCATTAGCCTCTGAACATCTTCGAGCGCTCGGATCTGTTCGCTGTCGATTACCTCTTCGGGCTTCGATACCTGTCGTAACGGTGCGCAGCCAAAGAGCAGGCTCACGCCCAGTATTGCTGTGGTCTTGAGAAGCTTGTTGTGCATAACAAGGTATGGATAAAATCTAGAATCTGTCCGCCTTGAACGGCGCAAGGTCGATATTTGGACTTTCGCCCGCCACAAGTGCTGCGATTAGTCGCCCTGTTTTGGGTCCGCTGGTCATTCCCACATGTTGATGTCCGAAAGCATAGTAGACTGAGGGGTACACTGGTGATTTCGCAACGACTGGAAGACTGTCAGGTAGCGATGGGCGATGTCCCATCCACTCGGTGAACTCCGCGGTGTTCACACCCGAAAACAATCGCTTCGCGTGTTTTAGCAGAGTGCGGGTGCGTTTGTAATTCGGGGGTGCTGAAAGCCCGCCAAATTCGACTAGCCCTGCTAGGCGAAGACCTGGTGTCATAGGAGTTGCCACGACTTTCTCGGCGGCCGACATGATCGGACCTCGTAGGGAAACGCCGGAGTTATCAATGGTGATGTGATAACCACGTTCGCTTTCTAATGGGATGGTGCTTCCCAACTTTGTTGCGAGTTCTGCCGACCATGCACCTGCGGCAATCACTAGCACATCAACCTCTAGCGGGCTGGTGTCAGTTAACAAGCGCTCAGGTCCGTTCGGACCGATCTCGAAGTCTCGAACCTTGGTGCGCAACAGTTTGCCACCAGCAGTTTGGAAGTGCTGGGCCAACGTCTTGATGAGCTGAGATGGATCGAGGATATAACCGTGATCGTGCAACTGCACCGCGAGCTTATAGTGCGAGGAGAGCGCAGGTTCGTACTCCTGCACCTCGCCGCCTCTCAGTATCTGTGTCTTTACACCGCGATCGCTGCGAAGCTTCCAAACATACGCATCTTTGTCGAATGACTGTTCATCCTTATATATATAGGTGTAGGGCGCAGGTCTCACCCACTTCTCGGCACCAGTGCCGGCTGTTAGCAGTTGATGCTCTTCCACAGAGGCGCTAAGAAGCTGGGAAAGCGCGTCTGAAATTTTTTCTACCTTTTGCGGAGAGCTATTGCGGACGAAACTGCGCAACCAAGGCATCAACCGCGGTAGATAAGACCAGCGAATTGATAATGGTCCGAGTGGGTCCAACAGCATAGATGGAACTTTCTTGATGATTCCCGGTGTCGCAACCGGTACCACAGCTCCGGTCGCGATCACCCCCGCGTTGCCAAACGACGTTGCCTCACCGGGTGGGAGTCTGTCTATTATTGTGATGTCATAGCCACGCTGTTGCAGATGCAGCGCACAAGAAATGCCAACGATGCCGGCACCGATCACCGTGACTTTACGAGACGTGTCTGAGATGTTGCTGGTCATATTTATACAGGCGGGCGCTATGTTAACTTAGATGAGAGGCTGAGATCCGAAATCGATAGCTTACTAGCCTCTGGGGCACGCTGTGATCGTAACCGGTCAGATTTCGTCCTGACACAATGTAAGTTCTCGGGGGTACAATCAGATCCATCGCCGCGCTGCGGAAAAAAGTCATGAACACTATCAGGCTAAAGATAGCTAACGCTAACTGCCAGTGAGCGACCCCGTAAACGTCGTGATCATCGGAGCGGGTTTTGGTGGCCTATCTGTGGCTAGGAGGCTCTCCAAAGCACCGTTGCAGATAACACTCATCGATCGGTGCAATTATCACTTGTTCCAGCCATTGCTCTATCAAGTGGCAACCGCGGGTTTGTCTCCAGCGGACATCGCCTGGCCCATTCGAAGCATTGTTCGACACCAAGCCAACGCGCGGGTGTTGTTAGGCGAAGTAAATGCCATCGATACCGACCATAAGATCGTATCGATCGACGGTGATTCAGTCGCTTATGACTATCTGGTGCTGGCAACCGGCGTGCGTCACGCATACTTCGGCAATGAGGAATGGGCGAAGTATGCGCCAGGACTAAAACAAATCGAAGATGCCACAGCGATCCGTCGAAGGATCTTGATGGCCTTTGAGCGCGCCGAGATGGAGACTGATATAGAAGAACGCAAACGGTTGCTAACGTTTGTAATAGTCGGCGGTGGCCCAACAGGGGTGGAGCTCGCCGGAGCGCTTGTGGAGTTGGCGCGCAAGGCGCTGGTCGCTGATTTCCGTCGTATCGATCCACACCAGGCTCGCATCATTATTGTTGAGGCTGGTAATCGGGTGTTGCCGAGCTTTCCTGTGCGATTGTCGCAGTTCGCTGAGCGTTCACTGGAAGGCTTGGGGGTTGAGGTGCGACTGGGTGCTCCGATTACCTGGTGTGATGCGCAAGGCGTGATAGTGAATAAAGAACGTCTCGATGCCGCCACTATACTTTGGGCCGCTGGCGTTGCGGCTTCGCCGGCGGGGAAATGGTTAGGCGCGCAGTGTGATTCGGCTGGCCGAATTAGGGCGGCCGCGGATCTGTCCGTACCCGGGTTTCCGCAAGTCTATGCAGTCGGTGATACGGTTACTATCAATGATGGGGATGGCAAACCGCTCCCCGGCATTGCACCGGTCGCGAAACAACAAGGACGCTTTGTTGCACGGATGATAGAGACGGATATAAACAAGGATAAATCTCCGCCGGCGTTTCGCTACCGCTCGGCGGGAAATCTGGCGACCATTGGGCGCAAGTCTGCAGTGATCGATTTTGGTGTTGTTCGATTGACCGGTCGGCTCGCATGGTGGATTTGGGGCTTTGCGCACATTTACTTTCTTATCAGTATGCGCAACAGGGTAATCGTGACGATTCAGTGGTTATGGTCGTACTTCACGTTTCAGCGCGGTGCGCGCTTAATCACTGGTGAAGACGAGTAGGCCCATCGAGATCTTGATGTTTGAACGGCTTATGATCTAGTTCAATGATGTCAGAACAAGACACACTTTCGGAATCACTATGGGCAGCGACCGCAGCAGCAGCCCCCGAGGCACCGCCGTTGCAGACCGGTCGAGCGGCAGACGTGATCATCGTCGGTGCAGGCTATACTGGATTGTCTGCGGCCTTGCATTTGGCCGAGCGCGGCACAGACGCTATCGTACTAGAGGCTCGAGAGATCGGTTTCGGAGGTTCGGGTCGCAACGTTGGGCTGGTGAACGCGGGGCTATGGCTTGCGCCAGATGAAATCGAGCTTCGTCTGGGTAAGGAGGCCGGTGCACGGCTTAACGGTGCATTGGGGGATTCTCCCGCGCTTGTATTCTCACTCATTGAACGTCACGGCATCGAATGCGAGGCACTGCGCAACGGCACGTTACATTTAGCACACTCGACGGATGGGCTTGCCGAGTTAAAGCGTCGTGCTGCGCAGTGGCTCTCGCGAGGCGCGCCTGTCAAAGTTATTGACAAGGCCACGACTACGCAGTTGACGGGCAGCGAGATCTACCATGGCGCACTATATGATCTGCGTGCGGGCACTCTCAATCCTTTGGGGTATGTTCGAGGGCTTGCCCGTGCAGCTCAGCAGGCGGGCGCGAGTATTCACTGTCACTCGCCTGCGAAAGCTTTATCGCGTCATGGCGACCATTGGCAGGTGACCACGCCCGCTGGGATGGTTTCTGGTGAAGCTGTGATCCTCGCCACTAACGCCTATTCTGATGACTTATGGCCAGGTCTCAAATCTGTGATCATCCCGATTCATTTTTTTCAGCTTGCAACAAAACCGCTTGGCGACAATGTGCGTGCGACAATTTTTCCTGAAAGACAAGGTGCCTGGGATACACAGAAAGTAATGACATCGTTTCGCGTTGATGCCGCCGGTCGATTGAGCGTAGGCAGTTTGGGTAAGCTGCCCGACAACGACGATGCGTCACTAAAAAGTTGGGCGGACCATACACTCAAACGAACCTTCCCCCAACTTGATCGTACATCGTGGGACTTTGGATGGTCGGGTCTCCTGGCTTTTACCCCAGCGCATTTGCCGAGCTTGCATCAATTAGCGCCAAGATTGCTGACATGTCTTGGCTACAGTGGTCGTGGCATTGGACCAGGCACCGTTATGGGCAAGGCCATCGCCGAGTATTTGTTGGGACGGCCTGAATCCGAACTCCCGCTCCCGATCACGACCCCTAGACCGGTGCCATTTCGCAGCATCCGTTCGGGGATATACGAAGCCTCTTTCCAGACGTATCACTACTGCCAAAGACTTCGTTAGCGCGTCCGGCCTAGGTGCACGCGGTAAACCCTGGTTTGATAGGATCACTTGAACATAAGGCTTAACGGAGGTTACAGCTATGCATTATCAAGACGCGTCGGAAAATCTAGCAAGATATCGACAACAGATCGCCGAACTGCGCGGCAAGATGCGTGAGGTGCAGGAGTCGATCGAGCCACAGGAAATAAAAGACTACGAGTTCTCTACGCTCGGGGGGCGTGTTCGATTGTCAGAGCTGTTTGGCGATAAGGAGTATCTATTTGTTATCCACAACATGGGCGCCAGTTGCCCTTATTGCACCCTATGGGCGGACGGCTTCAATGGAATCACCGATCACTTGCAGAATCGGGCAGCCTTTGTCGTGTCATCGCCCGATGTGCCTGACAAACAGCAAAAGTTTAAAGAAAGTCGCGGCTGGCGATTCCCCATGGTTTCACATCGGGGCAGCACTTTCGCCAGCGATATGGGCTATAAGAGTAAGGACGGTTGGGAACCGGGTGTCTCGGTTTTTCGTAAGCCGGGCGCAAAAATATTGCGTGTTTCCGATACTAGTTTCGGCCCAGGCGATGATTTCTGCTCGGTCTGGCACTTCTTCAATCTCATTCCAGAGGGGTCGGCTGGATGGCAGCCTCAGTATAAGTATTGAGGGGGTAGTCAGTCAGCTAACACATCGCCGCGCATCATTGCCTGGTGGTGTGCCTCGGTAAGCCTTCCGTAGATTTGCTTGGTCCGATGGGGTTGGCCGATCATCTCAGGTGCGGCCGCCCAAGAGGGTATGGCCACGTGGCGGTTTCGCTTACCGGCCACTTGAGTGACACGATGTAGGGTAAAGCGTCCGGTAAATAGCTGGATGTCACCTTCATTTAACACGACGCGATTCACCAGACTCTTATCGCCCGCCAGTACTGTGGCGACGGCCTCATAATTCTCATCGTCGGTGCTGCGGATATTGGGTGCGTATTCGAATAGTCCCCCTTCATCTGCCACTTGCAGCACGATAGTGACCGTGAATTCATTGGTGTCGAAATGCCAAGGAAATTGATCGCCAGGCCGCATGGTGTTAATCGGCATCTGCGCCAACGGGTCTTCATATTGGAATAGTTGTTTCTTGGAGAAGGCTTGTTGTACGAATTCTGTCATCGCCGCTAGATTAAATATGGTCCACAGCTCTGATTCGGCTGGGATCAGATCCGTGCATACGAAACCGTTGTTGCGCCACTGGAAATGACGACGAGGATGGTCGATTGGAAATGTCTCATCATCAGGCGAGAAATACGGGTTGTGTTGGATGTCTGAGCGATGAGCGAGTGGAGTCAATGCTTCCGCCTGCTGCGCAAGACGGGCCACAGCGCCCGGCCGGAGAAAACCCTCAATGACTCGGCAACCGTCATCCGCTAGCTGCTCGACGCAGTCACATACAAGCTTTGCGAATCCCTCGCTTTGCGGCACGTGTATTGGATAACGATCCAGGTCGATTACTTTGTTGATCCGATCAACATCTGCAGGGGCTTGCATAGTTGCACGTTATCCTGTTCACTGCATCGCCATCGCGGAGAGCGATTGCTGTGAATGCAAGGCTTAGCTTCCGATGATTCACTAGTCTTTAGAGTACAATTTTAGACACGATCAAACCATTTTTGAACCGGGGTAAGAACCTGTTGTGCCTCTTCTCTGAGTCCCTGCATAGTCAGTAAGCGAGCGAGACTGTTGGCTGCACGCAGCTCCCAACTACGTGCCTCCTGGTTGTTGGAAAATGCAATGGCATCGCGAAAGCATTGCTCCGCAGCTAGAAGGTTTTTCTTTGTATCCAACAGCAACTCGCCATTGAGTCGAATCAACTCTGCGGTATAAAAGTGCTCTCCAGTTTTCTCGGCCTGAGCGACCGCCTGGTCCAGCGCACCCTCGGCTTCCTCGATTCGCCCGCTTCTCCAGTATGCTCGGGCCATCAGTCCCAAAAAATATGACATCTCTAATTCATCCCCACCGATATGATTGATGGTATCTTGCATCAGTGCTGTTCCCTTCTCGGTCTGTTCACTATTAGCGAGAGCCCAGCCTCGAAAAAAAGTACCTAGGTTTAGCCACATGTTCAAACCGTTCTCCTGCGCTAGCGGAATGAGTTCATCAGTGAGTTTGTTGATGCTTTCGAACTCGTCGCGAAACCCATACAGATGGCATCCATTGCCAAGGCTGGCGGCTAGATTGTAGACGGTTTGATCTCTCGCGATGGCTTGGGCGCGAAGGTATAAATCAACGGCCCTTTGGTGATATCCCAAAATATGTAGCGTCGATGCCAGATACATCGTCGTCATGCTAGGAAAATCAGCGCCGACCTCGTCCGCCTGATCTTCAAATGTTAGTGCGCGTTCAAGGTAAGTACGCGCTGAACATAGTTCTCCTTGGGCGAACAGGCACATACCCGTACCTTGTAATCCCCTTACTAAGGCTGACAGATTCCCACTCACTTCACCAAGATTGATCAAACGGTCGCTGGCGTCGCGTGCGGTGTTAAAACTGGCGGAGTTGAAACGAATGCCGGACAAACCATCCAGCGCACGAATAGTGGCTGGCGTATCGTTTAATTGTTCGCTGAGCTCCCATGCCCGTTGATATGCTTCATGACTTTCTGCGGTGGCGTGCCCGAAGGCCGCAGACGCTGCATCCCCCCGTTCGAGCTGAATATCAAGCTCTTTGCGTCGACGCGCTTGGTTCACGGGCAGCTTTTGCAGGACCTCGATACCCTTCTCCATGAGTTTGACCGCTTCCTGTTTGGCCCACGTTCGCGCTGCGCGTCTGCCGGCTAACAGCCAGTAGTCAACCGCCTGATCCAGCTTGTTGGCCTCTGTGAAGTGCTGGGCCAGTAACTCGGGATGAGCCACGGACACTTCCGGATACGCTTCCAATAACGTTTGCGCTATTTGATCATGAAGCGTCTGACGATGACTCCGCAGCAGGGTTCCCCTGGCGGCGTCCTGTAGCAGCTTGTGTTTGAAAACGTAAGTGGGCCGTGCCGATTTGTTATTACAAGAAATTAGGTCCGATTCGGTAAGTTGTTCTAGTGCCTTCGCTATGGCAACGGCTGGCCGCTTGCTAATCTTTTTGAGGAGATCGGCATCGAAGTCGCCGCCGATCGTTGCTGCGATCTGCGCAATTTCTTTTACTGACCCAAGTCGGTCGAGTCTCGCTAGCAGTGAAGATTGCACCGAGCTGGGAATTTCTACCGCCGGAGTGGTTTCGAGAGGCCAGTCTAGGATTTCCACAGTGTCTAGGCCGGTTTCGATTGCAGCCTTGGTTAGTTCTTCCGCGAACAGGGGGATCCCAACGGATTTTTCTTCAATATAGCTCACAGCTTGATCTGAAATTTCTGTGTTTGAGCTGTGGCTCTTTATTAGAGCGGCAATTTGGTTTCGGCTGAGACGTCCCAGCGTCAGCGAGGTCACGGGAGTACCGCTATCCCAGGACCAGGAGGAGTCCGGTCTGGAAGTTACTACGACTAAGATTGGAAGCGCTTGCGCGCGTTCTATTAGACCGTCTAGAAGTTCCCTCGATGTGGGATCGATCCATTGGGCATCTTCCACGACGAGCAGCACTGGATGTATCTCGGCTAGATTCACCACCCAATCGATAAACGTTTTCTGAGTGATTTCCTTTTGACGCTGTGGGGAGATATCCGGTAGTTTGTGTTGGCCTTCGGTCGAAATTGCGAGCAGCCACGCAAAAACCGGTAAAGTGGTGTCCACCGGTGCATTGCTGCTGCTCAAGACGTGCTCTAGTTTCTTCAGCCTGACCTCGACAGAGTCCTCCTTATGGAAGCCGGCTTGTCGTTCAATTGCATTTAATATCGGGTATAGCGCCGTACTAGAGAAATAGGGAGAGCATTGATAAAACAACTGCATATGGGGGGTGGACGAAATCTTATGCAGCAGTTCGTGAACGATGCGGGATTTTCCAATACCTGGTTCTCCCTCAAGGTCAATAACCCTGAT
>JAOTYS010000123.1 GCA_029861795.1 Gammaproteobacteria bacterium
TGGGGCCGCCGTACCGCAAACGACCGAAGCGCGGTGGAGAAACTGGTGCAACGTAACGGTAGTAAAGCTCAGCCGCGCGCAACTGAATTTGATGAGATCGTGTCAAGACGTGTCCAATTTCTCGCCGACTATCAGGATTCGGCGTACGCCGAGCGCTATCACCGATTGGTAAAGCATGTCGCAGACATAGAATCCCACTCTGCCAAAGGTATGAAAGGTTTCGCAGAGGCGGTCGCACGGTACTACTTTAAGTTGCTTGCCTACAAAGACGAATATGAGGTTGCGCGGTTGTATACGCACCCGCGCTTCACCACACAGCTCAATGCCCAATTTGAAGGGAACTTCAAGCTGCAATTCCACCTAGCGCCGCCACTTGTGGCAACACGTGAGACCGATACTGGTTACCCGAAGAAACGCGCCTACGGTCCGTGGATGCTCAAGATGTTTAGCCTGCTAGCCAAACTAAAACGACTTAGGGGCACAAGATTCGATATCTTTGGGTATAGCTCGGAGCGCAAGATGGAGCGACAACTAATCGATGAGTATGAAACCACCATTGAGGAACTATTGCGTGGACTCAATCACGACAACCACGCCCTAGCCGTGGAAATCGCGAGCGTTCCAGAACAAATCCGAGGCTATGGGCACATCAAGCAAGCCAGTGTGCGCGAGGCCAGAGCGACGCAAGCGGAACTTCTCGATGCATATAGCAATCCGACCAGTCGCAGCACCGCAGCATAATTAAGTGCTCTGGTATGCCCTCCAAGACTCTCTCTAGCACTAAGTATCTGGGTGTGTTTGATCATCCGGAGTTTGATGATCACGAACAGATTGCATTCTGTCGTGAACCCGCAGCCGGCTTGCAAGCCATCATCGCGATACACAACTCTAATCGCGGTCCTGCACTAGGGGGCTGTCGCATGTGGCCGTATAAGAGTGAACAAGAGGGGCTGCGGGATGTGTTGAGACTGTCACGCGGAATGACTTACAAGTCCGCGTTGGCAAATCTGGATCTCGGCGGGGGAAAGTCGGTAATTATTGGCGATCCACGACATGAAAAGACACCGCAACTGATGCGCGCCATGGGAGAGATGGTGGAGGGTCTGGGGGGGCGCTATATCGCCGCCGAGGATTCGGGCACCAGCGTTGCAGATCTGAAAACAATGGCACAATCTACTGCCCATGTAGCGGGGATACAGGATAAGGAAGGCCCTGATGGGCTGATGCGCAGTGGCGACCCCTCCCCTGCTACCGCCTATGGGGTATTTGTAGGATTAAGAGCCGCGGTGAGCCATTGTTTACATACTGACAGCGTGAAAGGACTGCGGGTCGCTATACAGGGTGTCGGTAGTGTTGGTCTCCATTTGGCGCGTTATCTGCACCAAGCTGGTGCGCAATTGTGGGTGACCGACATCTACCCAGAACAGATTCAACGGGCGGTGGACGAGTTCCAAGCCACAGCGGTCGCAGTCGATGATGTCTTCAAGTTGGACGTCGACGTTTTATCACCCTGCGCGCTTGGGGCAATACTAAACGACGAAACCATCTCTCAATTACGCGCGAAAGCCATTGCAGGGGCTGCCAATAACCAACTTTCAGAACCTCGTCATGGACAGATGCTATTGGATCGCGGCATCCTCTATGCACCGGACTACGCCATCAATGCCGGCGGCATCATCGATATTGCCAATGATCGAGTTGGTTTCGAACGCGAACGGCTAATCAAACAACTGGATGGGATTTACGATACCCTTACTACTATCTTTCAGCGCTCTGCAGAGTCCCATACCCCCACTAACATCGTCGCAGATCGACTGGCCGAAGAAAGGTTTCGCAAGAACGACAAGTCGTTTTGAAATGTTGCGACACGTTACAGTGCCTTAACAATATTCTCCACCATTTTTTTTGCGTCGGAGAACAGCATCATAGTGTTATCGCGGAAAAACAGCTCGTTCTCTATGCCCGCATAACCTGAAGCGAGGCTGCGTTTCACAAACAATACGGTCCCGGCTTTTTCCACATCGAGCACCGGCATACCATAGATCGGACTGGACGAGTCGGTCTTCGCAGCAGGATTGGTCACATCGTTAGCACCGATCACAAACGCAACATCAGTCTGAGCAAATTCACTGTTGATATCTTCCAGCTCAAACACTTCGTCATAGGGCACATCCGCTTCCGCCAGAAGGACATTCATATGACCGGGCATACGACCGGCAACCGGATGAATAGCATAGGAAACCTTGACACCTTCTCTCTTCAGGGCGCCGGCCATCTCAGCCACCGCGTGTTGCGCCTGGGCCACCGCCATACCATAACCTGGTACGACAATCACCGATGACGCATTCTTCATAAGAAAGGCTGCGTCCTCCGCATTGCCTTGTTTCACCGGTCGGGCCTCAGCGCCAACGGCTGCGACGCTGGCTTCCATTTCTCCACCAAAGCCACCCAAGATTACATTGAAAAATGACCGATTCATCGCCTTACACATGATATAAGACAGAATGGCGCCGGACGAACCCACCAAAGCGCCGGTGATGATTAATGCGATGTTTCCCAATGTAAATCCAATACCGGCAGCAGCCCAGCCTGAATAGGAATTCAACATGGAGATGACTACTGGCATGTCGGCGCCACCGATGGGGATGATCATCAGCACACCTAACGTAAACGCCAGTGTTGTGATCAACCAAAACGCAGCATGTGACTCAGAGGCGCAGAACCAGACTATAAAGACAATCAACAACCCACCTAGCCCCGCGTTCAGCGGGTGCTGCATCGGAAACACCACTGGCGCACCGGAGACCAAGCCTTGGAGCTTGGTAAAGGCCACCACTGATCCGGTAAACGTGATGGCGCCAATGGCTGCACCGAGCGACATCTCAAGCAAGCTCGCCGATGAGATTCTGCCTACCGAACCGATATCAAAGGCCTGTGGCGAGTACAGTGCTGCGGCGGCGACGAGCACTGCGGCAAGCCCCACTAAGCTATGAAATGCGGCAACCAATTGTGGCATTGCGGTCATGGGAATGCGCCGTGCGATCACTGCGCCCGCGGCGCCACCGATTCCGAGCCCAATAACGATCAGCAATCCATTTCCCACACTTGTAATGCCGGTGATAAACAACGTCGTCAACACCGCGATCACCATCCCCGCCATGCCCAATAGATTGCCCCGTCGGGAAGTCTCCGGCGAGGACAACCCACGAAGCGCGAGAATAAACAGAACACCTGCGATCAAATATGCGAGAGTGGTGAGATTCGCTGACATGCTTTGCTCCTAGCCCAAGTATTTTGTCGGGTTGCTAGCGCTGTTTCTTCTTATACATGGCGAGCATTCTTTGAGTGACCAAGAAGCCTCCAAAGATATTGACCGATACGAGTATCAAGGCAATGAAACCCAAAACCTTAGATGTGCCTCCCGCGCTTGTTGAAGCGACATCCATACCTACCGCCAACAATGCACCCACAACAATCACAGAAGAGATGGCATTGGTCACTGACATTAATGGGGTATGAAGTGCCGGTGTAACGCTCCACACCACGTAGTAACCGACAAAGATGGCGAGCACAAAAATGGCAAACCGAAACGCAAACGGGTCTATTGAGGCGTCACCGATAGAAATCAGTGCGGCGTCAGCCGCTATCTGGGCCGCATCGGCGGCGACTTGGGCGGCATCGGCTGCCTGACGGGCGGCATCAGCGGCTTGTTGAGCAGCGTCCGTCGTAGCATGGGCGGTCATGATGGTGCTCCTTCTAGTAGCATTGGATGAACGATCTGACCATCGCGGGTCAATGCTGTACCAGCAACGATCTCGTCTTCCCAATCGATATTCATGGTCCCCGATTCTTGATCGATAAGAGGAGTGACAAAATTCAGTAGGTTTTTTGCATATAGTGCACTGGCATCAGCCGACACACGACCCGGTACGTTCAGATGACCGATAAGTGTCACCTCATATGCTTCTGTGACCTCCCCTGACTTTGACAATGGGCAATTTCCACCCTGCTCCACCGCCAAGTCCACAATGACGGACCCAGGTCGCATTGTCTTTACCATGTCTTCGGTGACTAACACAGGCGCAGGTTTGCCCGGAATGAGCGCGGTACAAATAACGATGTCTTGCTTCTTCAAAGTCTCTGCAATCAACTCTGCCTGCTTGCGCTGATACTCTTCGCTCATCTCCCTGGCATATCCACCCTCAGTTTCCGCTTGTTGCGTCTCCTCGCTCTCCACCATCACAAACGAGGCGCCGAGGCTCTCGATTTGCTCTTTCACTGCTGGGCGCACGTCGGTCGCTGACACGATTGCACCCAATCGTTTAGCCGTGGCAATCGCTTGAAGCCCCGCCACACCTGCGCCCATGACCATAACCCGTGCCGCTGGCACCGTTCCGGCCGCAGTCATCATCATTGGAAATGCGCGGCGAAAATGTGCGGCAGCGTCGATCACCGCCTTATATCCTGAAAGATTGGACTGAGACGACAACACGTCCATGTATTGGGCGCGGGAGATGCGTGGCATCAGCTCCATTGAAAATGCATTGATGCCCGAGTCTGCGTATTGCTGAATTAAATCACGATCAACATAAGGCGCAAGCATCCCGACTAAAGCAACGCCCTTCTTGAGCATAACGATTTCCTCTGGAAGTGGCCGTTGCACCTTGAGCACGATATCGGCCCCCTCCAGTACTGCCTTCTCCGTCTTAGCCACGGTAGCACCGGCATCGCGGTAGTCATCATCCGACATATACGCACCGTGCCCTGCCCCGGACTCTACCACTACATCCACGCCCATAGCCTTGAGCTTTTTGACAGTCTCAGGAGAGGCCGCAACCCGCGGTTCGTTGTCACGACGCTCTTTGGGGATACCCACCTTCATCTTTTGTTCTGCCTCTTGTGGTGTTATGTGGCGACGAATCTTTAGTACTTATACACGGCATTCTAGTCCCAACTCCAGAAGTCCATGCCCTCCTTTAGCAGGTGACGGGACAGCACCATCTTGTGCACCTCCGAGGCCCCGTCCACCAGTCGTGCTTGGCGAGCGTAGCGGTACATCCACTCTAGCAGCGTGTCTTTTGAATAGCCCCGAGCACCGCAAAGCTGTATGGCAGTATCCACCGCCTTGTGCAAGGTGTCGGCCACCGCCACCTTTGCCATGGATACCTCTTTGCGTGCAAATTCTCCGCGATCCAGTTTCCACGCCGCATGCATAGTGAGCAATCGTCCCACATGGATGTCCAAGGCGGCCTCTCCCATCATCCATTGCACTCCCTCGTGCTCGCTCAATGTCGCCCCAAAGGCCTTGCGCTCACTGATGTATTCGGTCGCGATCTCCAGGGCGCGCTTTGCCATGCCCAGCCAACGCATACAGTGAGTAAGCCGCGCCGTGCCCAGGCGGATTTGAGTGACCTTGAGCCCGTCGCCCACCTCCATCAGGCGATTTTCGTCTGGGATCTCCAAGCCATCGAAGCTAAGCTCGCAATGCCCACCGTGTTCCTCCGGACCCATGATTGAAACGCGCCGGACTATCTCCCAGCCGGGATCATCGCGATGAAACAAAAACGCCGTCAGCCCCTTACGGGCATCATCGGAGGTGCGTGCAACCAGAATAAAATGCTCGGCCGCAGCGGCGCCGGTGATAAACCACTTGTGCCCAGTGATAATCCACTTGTCACCCCGCTTGGTAGCGGTGGTCCGCATCATTGCAGCGGGATCCGAACCAGAACCTGGGTGAGGTTCCGTCATAGCAAACGTCGATCGCACTTTACCCGCTACAATCGGTTGCAACCATCGCTCCTTCTGGATCTCAGTGCCCACGCGCTCCAGCAGCATCATATTGCCATCATCGGGCGCAGCACAGTTGAACACGACCGGACCAAAAATGGAACGACCCATCTCTTCGTAACATGCGGCCATCCCCACCACACCTACGCCCCGACCTCCGCGCTCCTTAGGCATCTGAAAACACCATAGGCCTTCAGATAGAGCTTGATCCCGGAGCGGCTGCAAAAAGGCGTCATTGATGTTCTCACCTTTGTCGTAAGCTTCCGGATTCGACTCCAAAGGAATAACACGCTGTTCGACGAAAGCTCTAATGCGCCGCCGATAATCTTCGATTTCGGGAGTAAGACTGAAGTCCATCTGATCGCCAATCTATCTGATCAAAGTTATTAACAAACCACACTTAGCTAGTACATCGCAAGCGGCGCACACACCCAAGGTCTCGACCGGCATGCCCTATTCTACAGTGATGACACGGAGTGTCCGCCGTCGATCACTATCGTAGTGCCCGTCATGTACCTAGATGCGTCCGAGGCCAATAGTAACAAAGTTCCGTCCAAATCCTTTGGTTCGCCTAAGTGTTTCTGCGGGATTCGAGAAATCATCTTTTGACCGGCAGGACTATCAAAAAATTCACGGTTGAGTGGCGTCAGAATATAGCCTGGAGCAATGGCATTCACCCGGATCCGATGTCGTGCCCATTCCATTGCCAGGGCCTCAGTGAGTCGGATCAAGCCAGCTTTTGAAGCAGAGTAAGCAGCCATCGCTGTGGCCACCCTTAACCCCGCAATAGATGCAATGTTGATAATCGTGCCCGCAACTTGCGCGGCCACCATCCGTTGCGCCGCCTGCTGCGCTACCAACCAGGCACCCCGCAGGTTGGTGTCGATCACCTCATCCCAGATGTGTTCATCTAACTCTAGTGCGAGACCAGAGCCGGCGATGCCTGAATTATTCACCACTATAGTAGGCACACCAAAGGTGGCCTCCGCCGTGTCGAATGCCCGGCGCACACTATTGGCATCGGTGACATCAGTGACCGCAATGCTTGCCTGCCCGCCATTAGAATCGATATGTGTTGTCACCTCCTTAAGCTTTTCTTCGCCCCGCGCTGCCAGTATCACCTTGGCGCCCTTTGAAGCGAAGGTGATGGCAAAATGCCGACCGAGTCCACTTGATGCACCAGTGACCAATGCCGTTTTGCCAGATATGTCGAATATGCAATCCACTAGTCCCACCCCCTGATACAGACACACTCTCGCCTAGCATCATTGGGTTTCGTGGTCACGTTGAGCTCAATTGTACCGATGGCTCGCTACGAAAAGGCTGGGACAACATTCGATCCAGTCGCAGTTCCGTCCTATCTCGGAAAATTTCTAACCCAATGGTCATCCCCTGGTGCCCCAATTGCGGCTGTGCCCGATAAGTTCGGAATAAGCGATCCCACCAGGGCAGATTAAAGCCAAAGTTGCTATTGGTTTCCTGCTCTATCGTTGAGTGATGCACTCGATGCATATCCGGTGTGACTATAATCCATCGCAGCAATACATCCCATCGGTTAGATATCTGTATGTTACTGTGATTGAACATCGATGTTGCATTAAGCAATACCTCGAACACTAGCACCGCGAGCGCCGGCGCGCCCAGCAACGCAATCACTGCGAACTTGATAAGGATGGACAGCACAATTTCAATAGGGTGAAACCGGACACCTGTGGTCACATCGATTTCCGTATCGGCATGGTGCATACGATGCACCCGCCAAAACGCAGGGACATAATGAAACAGCACATGCTGCGCATAAATTGCTAGATCGAGTAACACAACCGATAAAACCACCGCCACTGGATATGGCAGTGGTATTACGTTCATGATCCCCCATCCTCTTTCGCTGACTATCAAGGCAACTCCAACAGCCGCTGTGCGAAAAAGCAATCTCACTACTAAGGTATCCAAAACCACAATCGCAAGATTGCTGGGCCAACGAAACGCACGTGCCCGCTCTTGGCGCCGGCACGGCGCGATAACTTCCCAAATTGCCATTGCGAGGAAAATTCCGACGAATAACGATGCGCGTATGCCGGACTCATGAGAAAGGATGGACTCAGTCACGACTGAATAGGTCTAGTCCTAAACTTCTACCAGTAGCTGCGATGACACCAAGTCATGTCACGCGCATGATAGCATAGCCACTGCGACGCCTAAGCCACCACACTGTATTCGGTTGCTTTCAATCTTGCCGCTCGATCGCCTAAACTGCGTCCTACCTTAATGCCCCCCATGCGCCTTCGTGATCGTCGCACAAACTGAGCAAAATCGTCGATATCCTCAGGTCCGTCGAGTGACTGTGGTCGGAGCGATCGTCGATCTTGTACTAGGGGTGGCAAAAATCATCATCGGCGTGGTGGCCCATTCTCAAGCGCTGATCGCTGACGGGGTGCACTCGCTCTCAGACCTCGGTACCGACGGCTTGGTTCTCTGGGCTGCAAAACACGGGAGTGTCGCAGCGGACGCAGAACATCCCTACGGACACGCACGTTTCGAAACCGTTGCCACGGTCGCTCTTGCCATTGCACTCATCGGTGTAGCGATTGGTATTGCTTTTGACGCAATTCGCACGCTGTTTCATCCCGAACAGATGATGGCACCAGGCATCGCAGCACTGGTGGTGGCATCTATATCCGCTCTATCCAAGGAAGCGATTTATCACTACACCATTCGCGCAGCGCGCAGACTGGGCTCGGATCTGCTGCGAGCTAACGCATGGCACAGTCGCTCCGATGCCTTATCCTCTGTGGTGGTGGTGGTGGGGATCAGCGGCACTATGGCTGGCCTGCTCTACCTGGATGCCGTAGCAGCCGTCATCGTTGCTGCCATGATCGCCCACATCGGCTGGAAACTGATCATGAGCAGTGTGCAGGAACTGGTAGATACCGGTGTAGAGCAAATACGGCTGAAGACCATTAAAGACACCATCCTTTCAGTAGAAGGTGTCAAGGATGTACATCAGCTTCGTACCCGACACATGGGATCTCAGGTATTGGCGGATGCCCACGTGCTGGTCGATCCTCGCATCAGCGTCTCCGAAGGTCACCGTATTGGTGATGCGGTGGAACAGAATCTCAGTCAACATATATCTGAGATCGCCGACTTTACGGTGCACATCGATCCAGAGGATGACACTGCAGCGGCACCTTCGTCCCACCTTCCACTGCGCGACTCGTTGCTAAGGCGTGTGCGCCAACAATGGCCTGACAACTCGCCCAAAGCTGAACGCATGACGCTGCATTACCTTAATGGCAAGGTACACCTCGAAGTGTGGCTACCGCTTGGTGCATTCCAAACAGTGTCGGACGCCCAGGCATTGACTCGGGCGGTAACTGAAGCTTTTAAGAACGACTCAGAAGTCGCGCATATAGAAGTTCTGTTTCACTGAGCCTCGCCTTCGCCCGTCATCGTGAAATAATGCGAGAACACAGCGTTGTAACTGCCTTCTTGAGACATGAAGGCGAAATCCTGCTGGTGCGTCGCAGTCAAGATGTGGGCACGTACAAAGGTCGCTGGTCGGCAATCAGCGGCTACCTGGAGCATGCGCCGTTAGAACAAGCACACATCGAAATCGTTGAGGAAACTGGTCTTAGTAAAGATGATGTTGAGCTGGTGAGCGTTGGCAAAGCCCTCTATGTGTCTGATGAGAAGCAAGGTATTCGATGGACGATCTATCCTTTTCTGTTCGATATCAAACAACCCGAACGAATCAGACTTGATTGGGAAAATCAGGAAATGCGTTGGGTACTGCCGGATGAAATCGATCAGTACCCCACCGTGCCGGCGTTGGCGCAGACATTAGCCGCATGTCTCGATGTGACTCCCTATCATGAATGAGATCCACACCAACATTTGACAGGTTATACTAATGCCAAGTTACCGCTAATTACACAGATAGGCCGATGTCATCGATCAACTTGGAAGCTTTTCGTCGTACGCCGCTGAACAGCGAACCGTTCCCATATTTAACTATTCCGAAATTCGTTAGATCCGACGTCTACGCGACACTTAGCCAAGACTTCCCCGTGGTAACGAAACCGGGAAGTTTCCCGGTGAGCGAGTTGAGTGTTACGCCAACCTTCGAGCAGTTCTTGGGTGAGTTACGTAGCACGGCCGTCACCCAAGCATTCGCGAAAAAGTTTGATGTTGACTTAGCGCAGCGACCAACAATGATCACCATTCGGGGTATGTGTCGAGCCAAGGATGGCAAGATCCACAGCGACAGTCGCAGCAAACTCCTCACTGTACTCATCTATATGAACGATATCTGGCCCCACAAAGGGGGACGGTTGCGGCTGTTACGTTCGGTCGGTGATCTAAATGATATGATCACGGAGGTGGAACCCGGGCCGGGGACAATGGTCGCGTTTCTCAACACTGACAGCGCCTGGCATGGTCATACCCAATACAATGGACAACGTCGTGCCATTCAACTGAATTGGGTCACAGATGAAGGAGTCGTAAAGCGTGAACAGGGTCGTCATCGGTTTTCCGCAAAGATCAAGAAGCTAAATCCATTTGTTTAGCGCAAACAGAGTCGCAGATGTTTCTTGTCTGGGTGCAATTTTAGGTAGCTTGTAGTACTGCACTTAAGAATTGCCGCGTGCGTTCGTTACTTGGGTTGCCGAAAAGTTCTACAGGCGAGCCTTGCTCGGCAATTTTTCCTTCATAAAAAAAACAAACTCGATCTGCAAATTCCTTAGCAAATCCCATCTGGTGCGTGACCATCAGCATAGTGAGGTTATGTTCGTGGCCTAGCTTGCGGATGACGTTCAAAACCTCGCCAACGAGTTCTGGGTCCAGTGCGGAGGTGACCTCGTCGAACAGCATCACTTTGGGACGCATCGCCAGCGCCCTGGCTATCGCAATTCGTTGCTGCTGACCGCCTGAAAGCTGACTTGGATAGTGATCTCTTTTGTCGCTCAGACCCACCATATCAAGCAGTTCCTTGCCGCGTTCACCGGCTTCGCCCTTGGAAAGATTTAGCACATGAATAGGTGCCTCCATACAATTCTGCAATGCAGTCATGTGAGGAAACAAATTGAAGTGTTGAAACACCATAC
>JAOTYS010000596.1 GCA_029861795.1 Gammaproteobacteria bacterium
CGCCATCCGGATACACCAGGTCCGGGTCTTTCTTGTGTTGCGGGTAATGTTCGCTAACCCAGGACTTTTTCCTGGTTTGTAGCTTTCCGTAATTGATTTCATTCAGTTCTGGAATACTGATGACTTCTGATGTACCGAAAGAATCGGCATATATCTTCGCGGTTTCTTGGGCGCGTTCCAGATCACTCGAATAAACGGCATCGAAGTTGATGCCATTTTCATGCAAACGGGTATCGATAAAATCGACATTGTCCTTCCAGTCATGGTAAGGCGGTGAATTTCCCCAGCCCAGGATCCGGCCCTCCGCATTGAATTGAGTCTGATAATGCCTGGTAAGAATGACGCGCATCCCAGCAGGATAGACACTTATACCGGTATTGCAAAGTCCGTTTGTCAGCCCGCCATCTGTCTTGCCTGCTGAGCTTCGTTCTTCGGCCAGATGCGGACCCTCACTTGGTGCCTGAAACTATGTTGATACGCCTTCATTAACCTCAACAAATTGACTCACATCAACTTTTTCTAAAAGGAAATTGGGGTATACTCGCCGTACTCGCCGCGTAGCGGCGTGATCGTTGTTTCCTATTCTATCGACTGGAGGTTCGCATGCGAACTACAAACCCAATTGCTTCCCTGCTTGGAAAGTCACCGTTCAAACCGATGCAGGCACACATGCGGATGGCAAACGAGTGTGTAACGCACGTGCCTGCTCTTTTCGAAGCGCTCATTGCGGGAGACCAGGCCGAGGTGATCAAGGTGAAAGAGCTCATCTTCGCCAAGGAACAGGAGGCAGACGACCTCGCGAACGAACTGCGTGCTCGACTGCCGAAGAGTTTGTTCATGCCTGTGGATCGACGCGACCTGCTCGAGTTGTTGGAACTGCAGGATTCCATGGCTGACACCGCTCAGGATATTGCAGGCCTGATGATCGAGCGTGATATGACAGTGCCAGAGGGTATGGCGGAGCCGCTGCGGGAACTGGTGCAGCGATGTGTTGATACCTGCGACCTTGCAACAAAAGTCATCGAAGAGATGGATGAGTTGATCAGTGCCGGCTTCGGCGGACGCGAAGCTGCCAGTGTCTTTGATATGGTGGATCAGATCAATGTGATAGAGGACGAGACCGACGAGATGGGTGTGAAGCTGACACAGGCCCTGTTCGCAAAAGAGGACGATATGAAGCCCGTGTCGGTGATGTTCTGGTATCAGATGATTCAGTGGATCGGAGATATGGCGGATTATGCCGAGAAGGTAGGTGATCGCATGCGCCTGCTGATAGCTCGTTAACCGAGGCTTAGAGGAAGTGCCTAGGCATTTAATTTACTCTGCTCGATTTTTGTACATTCGAACAGACCTTGATGCAGCCAGCATTGTGATTCAACAGACCAAGAAGAAATAGGAGGACGCTATGGAGATTGTTAGCGAGTGGGGCACGGTCTTTCTGGTTATGGCCATAATTTTTGGCGGCTATATGGCCTGGGGTATCGGCGCCAATGACGTGGCCAATGCCATGGGTACGCCTGTCGGTTCCGGGGCCATAACCGTCAAGCAAGCGATTATCATTGCCGCTATCTTCGAATTCGCCGGTGCATTCATCGCCGGCGGGCAGGTAACCAAGACCATCCGCAAGGGTATTATCGACCCCAGTTCGATTGCCGGTAATCCGGAGTTACTGGTCTACGGGATGCTGGCGGCGCTGCTGGCAGCCGCGATCTGGCTCATGATTGCCTCCACCCGGGGCTGGCCCGTTTCCACGACCCATACCATTGTCGGCGCCATCGTCGGCTTCGCCTCCGTGGGCATCGGGATTGATGCGGTCAACTGGGGCAAGATCGGGAGTATCGTTGCCAGCTGGCTGGTTTCACCCATGATTGGCGGAGCAATCTCCCTGTTGCTGATGATCAGTATCCGCAAATTGATCCTGAACACGGAAAAACCGTTCGATAAAGCCAAGCTCTGGGGCCCGGTTTATGTCTTCCTGGTCGGCTGGATCGTTGGCCTGGTCACGCTGTTCAAGGGCCTCAAACACCTCAACTTCGAGCTTACTGGTGTGCAGAGCGTGGTTGCCGCTACCGCCATCGGCATCGTTCTCGCCTTCATAGGGAAACTTCTCATCAACAAAGTCAAGGTCGACCCGGAGGCGGACAAGGATCACCACTACGCCAGCGTCGAGAAGGTATTTGTGCCGCTAATGCTCTTCACCGCGGCCGCGATGGCCTTCGCACATGGATCAAACGACGTGGCCAATGCCATCGGTCCGCTGGCAGCGGTGGTTTCCATCGTCCAGAGTGGCGGTGAAGTTGTGCAGAAAGCGGGTTTACCGCTCTGGATCCTGGCCCTTGGTGGCGTCGGCATCGTTGTCGGTCTTAGCACCATGGGGTATCGGGTTATGGAAACCATCGGCACCAAGATCACGGAACTGACACCGACGCGCGGCTATTGTGCGACCCTGGCTGCCGCCTCGACTGTCGTATTGGCATCGAAGACTGGCCTGCCGGTATCTACTACCCAGATTGCGGTGGGTGCCGTCATGGGTGTGGGCCTCGCGCGCAGCGTCGGCGCCATCGATTTGCGAGTCATTGGAGGTATTATCCTGTCCTGGTTGGTCACTTTACCCGCGGGCGGCATTCTCGCCGCATTGTTCTTTTTCCTGTTCAAGGGCATGTTTAGCTGACTCGGTTCCGGAAACCCAAAAAGCCCCCGAGTCACGTGGGCTTTCGCGTTGCGCTTTATGAATTCGATGCCCGATAATTCCATTGCTACCTTCCAGTTAAAGACCAGGCCCATCGTGGATCTGCAGACGATGAAAGGCGTGAAATTTCCGGCCAATCTCACCTTTCGCCAACTGTTGATAACCGGCCCGCCAGGTGCTGGAAAAAGCACCATGGTGCGTAAA
>JAOTYS010000597.1 GCA_029861795.1 Gammaproteobacteria bacterium
ATTCAGAATTCGGTCGACAGCTTTGCGCGCGACGTAGCTCGACCGCAAGACGAGGCTTACCTTTTGTTGTTAGAAGACCTGGACAGCGGTCGCGTCGCTGGAAGTTGTGGGATTATCGCTCGCGTGGGTCGCACCAGACCGTTTTATACATTCAAGGTGTTGAACGTGACTCACACCTCCCAGGAACTTGATCACTATGAGCCGGTGGAAGTGTTGCAAATGGTGGACGAGTATCGGGGGGCAACCGAGATCGCGACCCTATACGTCACGCCCGACTACCGCAAGAATCGCAACGGTAGGTTACTTTCCCGCTGCCGATTCTTGCTCATGGCCGAGACCCCGCAGCGATTCTCCCATCGTGTTATTGCGGAGATGCGAGGAGTGCAGGATGAACGTGGGCGCTCGGTATTCTGGGACAGTCTAGGCCGACATTTCTTCGATATGGACTTCTCCAAGGCCGACTACTTGAGCTCACTGGGCAAGTACCAGTTCATCGCAGACCTCATGCCAAAGTACCCGGTCTATGTGCGCTTATTGCCAAAAGAGGCACAGTCGGTCATTGGCGTCACCCACGAAGCGACACGTCCGGCCTTAGAACTACTCAAGCGTGAAGGGTTTCGCTTCGAGGGTTGTGTTGACATTTTTGATGCCGGGCCCACCATTGCGTGTCCCCTGGAGGAGATACGTACGGTAAAGGAGAGTGAAGCGGCAGAAGTCGGAGGTATTGTTGATGCACTCGATTCCGAGCCCTACATGATTGCGACGGCGCGGCCCCATGATTTTCGGGCGACAAGGGCGAGCTTACGGACTAAAGACGATGCGAGCATACTAATACAGACTGATGTGGCACAAAGCCTCAAACTCGAGATCGGAGACAAGCTCACATACGCGAGATTCTGACAGCGAGCTCAGCTCATGACCCATTTTATTAACGGCCATTGGGTGGAGGGAGATGGATCTCCATTGGAATCCACCAACCCCGCCACCAACGAAGTAATCTGGAACGGACGAGCCGCTAGCGAGATACAAGTGGATGCGGCAGTGAACGCTGCGCGTCAAGCATCTCCAGCATGGTCCGGTCTATCCCTGGACCAACGCATCAACGTACTGCGTGAGTTTGGCCGGCAACTCGAACAATCCAAGACCAATCTCGCGGAGGTTATCGCACAGGAAACCGGCAAGCCGTTATGGGAGTGCAATACTGAAGTTGCCGCGATGACTGGCAAGATTGAAATCTCTATCTCAGCATATGGCGACAGGACAGGCGTCCGCGAGAGCGAGGCGTCAGGCGTCCGCTCCGTAATACGACATAAGCCCCATGGAGTAGTGGCGGTGTATGGTCCGTTTAACTTTCCTGGTCATCTACCCAATGGCCACATCGTTCCGGCTCTATTGGCGGGTAATACAGTGGTGTTCAAGCCTAGCGAGCTCACCCCCCTGGTGGCGCAGCAAACCCTGGCGCGATGGCAGGCATCAGGCCTGCCTCCCGGAGTGCTTAATCTCGTACAAGGCGAACGCAATGTCGGGGCAGCGCTGTCTAAACACACCGATATCGACGGATTGTTCTTTACCGGCAGTCCGGGTACGGGTAGAACTTTGCATAAACAGTTCGCTGGTCAACCTTCAAAGATTCTGGCGCTGGAGCTGGGTGGCAACAATCCTTTGATCGTCCACGGTGTGAGCGATCTGCGGGCGGCCGCCTATAACACCATACAGTCCGCCTATCTGAGTGCCGGGCAGCGTTGCACTTGTGCGCGGCGCTTGATCGTCCCCCGAGGGGCTGACGGCGACGATTTTGTGGAGTGCTTGCGACAAATGATTCCCAACATTCGGATCGGCCCGTACACCGATAAACCAGAACCTTTTATGGGGTCCGTCATCTCCAATGACGCGGCAGAGGGACTACTCAAAACACAACACAATTTTGCGACCCAAGGTGGCACATCGCTGGTTGAGATGCGACGTGTCGTGGCGGACAAACCGTTTCTAACGCCGGGGCTAATGGATGTTACTGAGGTCGCGAATAGGCCTGATGTGGAGGCCTTCGGGCCGTTTCTGCAATTGGTGCGCACTCATGACTTCAACACAGCAATCGACCAAGCGAATGACACGGCTTACGGGCTCTCCGCCGGACTCTTTAGCGACAGTGCGGAATTGTTCGATAGATTCTATGCCCGTGCCCGCGCAGGGATTGTTAACTGGAACAGGCCCTTGACGGGCGCCAGCAGCGGTGCGCCGTTTGGCGGCATCGGTGGCAGCGGCAACCACCGGCCAAGCGCCTATTATGCAGCGGACTACTGCGCGTACCCAGTTGCCATGCTGCAAGCGCAACGGCTTTCCGTCCCCGACAACCCAACGCCGGGTATCTCACTATAGACGCGTTTGAAGTCAATTTTGACGGACTGGTCGGTCCTACCCACAACTACGGAGGTTTGTCCTATGGCAATGTCGCCTCCATCGATCACGCACTAAGCGCATCGAATCCACGAGCGGCCGCGCTGCAAGGCCTCCACAAAATGAAGCAACTTGCCGACATGGGTCTAAAGCAAGCCGTGCTTCCACCCCAGGAACGACCCGATGTACACACTCTGCGCCGGCTCGGCTACCACGGAACCGATGCAGAGATCATTCGCAAGGCCAGTCGCGAGTCACCGCGACAATTCCAAGCTTGCTGCTCTGCTTCCAGCATGTGGGCCGCTAATGCTGCAACCGTTTCACCTAGTGCTGACTGTGACGATGGCCGGGTTCACTTCACACCGGCAAATCTCGCCAGCAAGTTTCATCGCTCCATCGAAGCCGATACCACCGCACGTATCCTGCAAGCGATCTTCATGGATGAAACCCGCTTCGCACATCACGCCCCACTGCCACCGGGACAACCCTTC
>JAOTYS010000598.1 GCA_029861795.1 Gammaproteobacteria bacterium
AGGCTTTGGTCGTCGGCCCGGTGGCGCGCCCTACCAGCAGCTCCAGTGTCCAGGATTTGGCGGCATCGAACTGCGCGTCGTCGGGCAACTCGAAGAGATCGACTTCGGCAAGCGTCGGTGACCCGTGTGCGGCTATGCGCCGCAGCCGTTTGTGATGACGGTCGCGAAAACGTATTGAATTGTCACCTTGAATGAGTTGGAAACGATCGAAGATGCCGCCCCGTACGTAGCCCGAGCCTTTGAACGAGTAGCGGCCGCGCGCCGCGACCAGAATCGCATGCCGCTTACCCTCCAGGCTGCGCTGCAGATTTCGGTATTCATTCTCGCCCAGCAAACTTTTGCCGACTGCGGGAATCGACACGAGAGCGGCGTACATTTCGATGAATGTCTCGTCCGGCGAACCTGCTTCGGCGCGTTGTATGGCCTCGCTGTTGCCGCCGCGTTCGAACGCCTCATTAACCTCGCCGATGCTGAGCTTCAAGCGACGTACGGATCCGTCGCCAACCAGACCAATCCAGTCCTGCACTTCGCCGACTGTGGTATCGAGCACAGCCTTGGGACCCGCTGCGACGTCGTCTGGCGCCAGGCCGCCCAGGCCTAGATGCCTGGCGACCTTGATGGCGGCCCGCACGATGCTGTCGTCCATAACCATGATGGTAACCGTCGCGCCACTGACGATGTCCACGTCGTTGCGTAGCTGCTCTTTCACCAGCTTCACGACATCAAGGCCAACGTAATCGTCGAGCACCTCAGTGATGCGGGATTCCGGTATGCCGATCAACACGATGGGTTCGTGGTGTTCGACGAGTTTGGCCCCGGTTATTACGCCGACCTTGTCGATACCGACCAAAATGTTGATCGTCCGGCCGGAATAGCCGATGGCAGACACGAAATCCGCGTTCAGGAAGACCCAACCGAGCGCGTCATTTCCGTCGCGGGCAACGGCAATCGGCGGTTCGCCGGCCGCTGCGTCAAGCCGCGTCGCGCCGGGCACCAGCTCGCCAGGCTGCACATCCGCCAAATACTCAGGCAGCGCCGCTTGTGCAGCCGCGCAAGCAGCAAGACCGAGTACGGCTATCGTACACCTGGCCAGCAAAGGCATAGATTGATCTCGAGAGGGTTTTCGTAATACTGCCGCAAGCGTTGTTCATGAATATTGACTTAGATCAAGTGCATTTGCCGAATGGCGGTTGTTGGCAAGCAGCAGAGGGATAGTGAATATCCGGGGGAAAAACCCGCCGCTTTTGGAGAGGCCAAAGTCCGTTGGTCTGGCACACAGAGCGGCTCGGGGTACAGACAAAGCGGACCTAAGGTTATCTCCGCTGCAACGAAAAAAGGAGTCGTCCGGCAAGTTTCAACTCGACTCGTGATCGTTGCGAGTCAGTCTATTGTTTGTACCTTCCCCAAAAGTGTTCAGGCACTCGAAAGAGAATGACCCCCGCGATAATTGAAATGCCTAACCAAGCCCACGCTTGCCCACCAAGCGGTAGGACTCCCGTGCCGTACAGTGCCACGATGATAGCCATGCAGAGGAAAAACGGGCCTGTGAGGTAACAGTGACGACGCCTGCATCGAGCCGCATTTATCAGGCAAGCGCTGCCCATCCAGATAAGTGCGATCACCCAAACCATCGTTCTGATCGACGGCGGGGCAAAGGCTGTACCAATCAACGCTGCCGCTGGCAGTCCCCAGGCAACTGCGTAAGTACGATAGCTGCTGACCCAGTCTCTGCGCCCGGTTGACGACATGGCCTGAGGATCAGTCGATTACGCGGATCTCCTGCGGACTGAACCCCGAGTCGACGACGACTTGCCTGATTCGTTCGACGTCGGCAGCTACACCATCTTCCATCTCCACCGTGGCGCGCTGTTCTTCATAATAGACCTTCGCTTTCTTGACACCGTCTAACTGATTCAGGCTGAGAGACAAACCGTAGGCACACATGTCACAAAACATGTCATTTACGTTGACTTCCACAGACTTGCCTGCGTGCCCAGTTGCAGCACCCAGCGACACGAGCAGCGTAAATACCAGCAATGAACGTTTCATTAGGAAGTTCCTCACAATGTTAAATACCGAGCGCCATACGAAGTGGTAGAGCCAAGTAAGCGGCAAAAAAACCTATCCCCCAAATGGTCGACGCGCTCCAGAATACACGGCGACTCCATCGCTCTGCTTTCTGACAATTGGCGGCAAGCACAGGGTCTGTGGGACAGCTGCGACCCGGTCGCCATAGCGACCAGGCCGTCACACCAAGTAGAAAACCGGACCCGATAAACACCCACAACTTGTATTTGCTCATGAAAATCAAACTCGGAAACAAGCTGGTAAGTGTTGCCACCGAAGCGCCCAGTCCAACACTGACCAGCGCAATCGGCAACGCACAGCAAACCAGCGTGCCGGTAGTTGCAAATAGAGTAACGAAACTAAGTCGTGCTCCTCGCTTGGCATTCTGCTGAGCTTGGACGTCCGATGTCTGAGGTTTGATGTCGATATTGATAGCCACGTTTCTTTACCCTGCGCAACAGGAAAGCTGGCTTACGTCCTTGGTGAAGGTCTGTGCAGCAAGTTTTAGACCTTCAACCATGGTCAAATAAGGGAAAAGTTGATCGGCAAGCACCTGTACCGTCATTCGGTTACGGATTGCCAGCGCCGCTGCCTGGATCACTTCGCCACCTTCTGCGGCCAGAACTTGCGCCCCGACCAGACGACCGGTGTCCACCTCAGCAACGAGTCGTATGAATCCCCGAGTATCGAAGTTCGCCAGCGCCCGCGGCACATTCGAAAGTTCCAGTGTCCTACTGTCAACCTGGAGGTTTGCTTGAGCCGCTTCCTGTTCGGTCAGGCCGACCGTGGCAACCTGAGGATCAGTGAACACTAC
>JAOTYS010000600.1 GCA_029861795.1 Gammaproteobacteria bacterium
AGGTACGAATTTTCTGTCCCGTAAAGGACCCAATCACCTTACCGCTTCGGTCGATGTACGCGTGCAGCGAGAACAGACGGTCGTCCCGCCCCGGCACATATTCCTGAAGCGCAAGCCGGTCATCGATCTCACTGATGGATCTGTGCAGCTCGATCAACTCTTGAGTCGAATCCACCAGCACGGCTTTCTTGTTGTTTACGATTTCCTTGATTCTCGTGTTACCCCAATTCTGGGGAATAAGCGGCTTGAGAATGACCGGAAACGTGTAGGCGGCGGCAATCTCGGACATATCTGATTTCGCATCCAGGGTGGACGTTTTCGGGGTCGGAAGGTCGAAGCGCTGGGCAAATTCGAAAAACCGGCCTTTATCAATCAGGTTTTCGACAATCTCCTCAGTCGATACAAAGAGATGGAAATACGCCTCGAGTTTCCTGCGCATTCTGGACACGAACAGGAGGTCCGGGTCAGCGGTCGGGAAAAGCACGGGACGCACAGCTTCCCGGCCCGCGAGCGTTACAAGATACTCGACACCAGCGTCGGCGTCATCGAAAAGCTCAGGGAATACGTGGGCCTCGGAACAATACCTCGAGGTGCTTGAAATAGAAGCATGCTCGCCGACAAGCACCACGCGAACACCTTTTCTTCCCAGTGATCGTACAAGGCCCAATTCGCCTTGCGCCCCACCGCGGCACGAGAGTACATAGGCTGCTGGCAATTCTCTTTTCGCCATCAGGCCGCTCTGGCCTCCCTGCCGATCGACCTGGAGACAAAGTGTTTGACCCTGCGACTTTTCGTCAGTGCCCAGGCCAAAATCTTCGCGTGCCGCCCCCTCAGGAGATAACCGTGAAACATCGGTGCCCGGTCCGGCCAAAGCGAGTTGATATAACTGTCGGGGCCAGCGCCACTGTCAATGAGGTCAAATGACACATCGTGTTCAGTGAGATACCGGATGAACGCCACTTCGTTCATGATCCCGGGAGAATACCTGGCCAGGGCCGGTTCCCAGGCGACCTTAAAGGCGAAGGCCTGGTCTCTCGACTTGAAGTTACACATCGATGCGACAACGGCATCGTCCAGCACGACTTCCGTAAAGAATACCTTGTCCCGGGTTTTGAAATTCCTCACTACACGCCGAAAGAACTCTGCCTCTTTGGCGTCGGACAGTATCGAATTGCCCGATTCTCCTTTCCAGCCTTTGTGCTCAAGCTCGAGAAAGGAATCAATGACCTTATCGTCAACGTCTTTGCCATTGACAACGCGCCAGCTCAAGTCACCTTGCTCCTTGAGACGCGACTGAGTCCTGCCCATTTCCTTCAGCTTTTTCTTGCGTATGGTTGCTTCCCACTCGTCGAGGCTCATGTTGGTTCGCAGGAAGGCGCGATCGTATCGGCGATTTTCGTACCAGGACAGGTTCAGTCGATTCGCGCTTTCCGATAACTTCCTGGCGACTGCCGTATCAAGGCAGAAGTCGGAGAACTGCAGGCAGGGTGCCCGTTTCAACAAGCCCCCCACAAAGGCATCGAGGGAGGAATCCTCGATGTCGCTGCTCAGCAATAATCCGGATCGAAAACTGTGCTTGGTCTTGACAAGCTTGAGCGATCGGAGTGGGAACCGGAAAGAAGGTGCTCCGTCCTCGACCAGCGCAAAAGCCTGTAGACCGTTTATCGAACGAATGCACGCGATGAGTACGTCCGAGTCATAAAAGGTCCGCAACGCGGCCTGCACGAAATCCGGCGACAGGTACACATTCGGTGAGATGCAGCTGTTATACAGTTTGTGCCACTGCTCAACGACCTCGACGGGCAAATCGGAAGCCTTGTACCATTCCACGCGAGTCTTCGAATCGCCCACTAGCTTGTCTCGTCTTCCGGAATGTAGACAAAGCCATCCATTATTCGTCGCGCTGTCCGCCCGACCTGAACCGACTTAACAACCACTCCTTCCGCGCTGCTCTCTGAATCAATCGTGGCGCTTATTTGCCCGAGTGGATGGCCAATGCGAAACGGCTCTTTCGCATAATCGCGAGAGTGACAGAGTTCGTTGACAACGGTTCCTGGAATAGTTGCAGCGGCGGCAAAGCAGATCGCACCGGTCACGGCAAACGCTTTATGCACGCGTTCCCGATTGATGATTCTTGCTACGACATCCAATGAAGCACCGTCGCCAATCTGTCCGCCTGTGACCGCACAATCTGTCGCGTTGGCAACAATCGCAATCTTCAGCCGAGCTGCACGAGCCGGCAGCGAAGTACCCGGATCCATACCTGCAAAAAACCGCTCAAAAATAGCCTCGCGGAGATCCTCCACCCGATCCTTCAGCCCAGGTCGGGCTTCGATCTGTTCGGGTAACTCGGTCCCACTCAACAAGAAGTTGCTCGCCGGCATGATCGCATAGAGGTTGCCGCAATCGATAAGGGAAAACCTGTACGATTTTCCATCCGGCAATACAATCTCGTCGACGGGCGACCCACTCGGTATCAGGCGGCCCGTCACGCATCCACCTGGATCGACAAAATTCAGCTGAATCTCTGAGCCGACACCCGGAACGCCGCAGATACTGAAGTTACCGTTGCTCTTGACGGAACCGTCTTCGACCGGGACTTCCGCAACGATCAGCCTGTTACTATTGCGGCTGAAGATCCGTACTGTTGTCTTGCCCTCATGAGGCGCGACCAGCCCTTCCTGTATTGCGTACACAGCGACCGCGGCTGCCGTATTGCCGCAGCTGACTCTGCAATTGATCGTTGGCGACAGAATGCCAACCTGAGCGAATAAATAGTCAACGTCGGCATCATCGCGCCTGGAGGGAGAAACGACCGCGAGCTTGCTGGTGAGCGGGTCAGCGCCGCCAAGTCCATCAATCTGTCTCGGGTCCGGGCT
>JAOTYS010000599.1 GCA_029861795.1 Gammaproteobacteria bacterium
ATTGAAAGCGGACAACGACAGACTGCACCAAGAAGTTTCACTGCTTCGGGAAGAGATTCGTATCAAAGATGCCCGCATGACATCGATCGCGCCACAGCGGCGGCCCCACTACCCGCCGGTGCAGAGGATGCGTATCCTCGAAGTGCGGGCCGCTCGTGGATGGTCACTGCAACAAACCGCCGACAAGTTTCTGGTAACAGCAGCGACGATCTCCACTTGGATGAGGCGTGTTGACGAAGAAGAACCTGACGCACTCGTACAACTTCGTGAGCCAGTGAATAAGTTCCCGGATTTCGTACGGTACGCCGTTCAGCGCCTTAAGACACTGTGTCCCAGCATGGGTAAGGTCAAAATAGCCCAGACGCTTTGCCGGGCCGGATTGCATCTCGGGTCAACCACTGTCGGGCGCATGCTCAAAGAACCGCCGGAGATAGAGCCCCCGGATACAGCGTCTTCGACCACCCGTGTGATGATTGCTAAAGAACCCAACCATGTCTGGCATGTCGACCTCACTGCTGTACCCACGGGAACTGGCTTCTGGGCACCGTGGTCGCCATTCGCCCTTCCACAGTGCTGGCCGTTTTGCTGGTGGGTCGCCGTGGTTATTGATCACTATTCTCGCCGTGTCATCGGGTTTTCCGTTTTTTCAACACGCCCTACTTCGCCCGCGATATCGGCCTTTCTCGGAAGGGCCATCTCTATCGCGACTACCCCGAAGTGTCTGGTATGCGATCAGGACAAATTATTTACGGCTTATAAGTTCAAAAGCTGGCTCAATCGGAAGCGCATCAGGCCTCGCTACGGTGCCGTCGGTCAACACGGCAGCATTGCTGTGGTCGAACGATTTATCCGTACCATCAAGGACGAAGGCCTGCGAAGAATCATGGTGCCAGCTCAGGACGACACAATGCGTTGTGAACTCCGCTATTTCGTCGAGTGGTATAACGAAACACGTCCGCGTAGTGCCTTGGACGGCCATACGCCGAACGAAGTCTATAAAGGCTTACGCCCAGCCAATCGACAACCCCGCATCGAGCCGCGCAAGCGCTGGCAACGTCGTTCGCCGTGCGCGAAACCACGTACCCTCGTTGCTGGTAAACCAGGTGACCGATTCACGCTCAAGGTCAACTATCACGCCGGGCGGTCGCATCTACCGATCGTCGCACTCAAGCGCGCGGCGTAGGACGACACACCACACTACATATAAGTAGGCTGGGCGGTATGGTGCGCTCGGAAATCCCTTCTGGTGATTTTCAATCCCGCATAGCCATAGAACAGTGGTTTCACCCGCTTCGACACGGGACCTGCTGGTCTTCCCACCCTTTTAACTACTTCAAACGTGCAACCCGAAAGATCGCTGGACCCCTACACTTCGCTAAGCATAGATATTGAGATATTGGGGTCAGGTACGATCGATATTTCTATCCGATACGAAGTTCCATATTGAGGGTACTGTCAAGTTAAGCAATCGCTCATAGCCAAAGTGGATTCTACAATGCAAATTTTGGTCCATTTTGAGCAGAAAGTAGTTTATTTATATGAAATTCAGGTAGGCAGACGGCCTCTGCAACGATGTCGTCCCACGCAGTTTTGTTAACTTGACAGTACCCTTGTGCCGGTTCGACACAAGACCTACTAGAATTCTCCACCGCTTACCCACTCAAACAGCAACCCTCAAAATCGCTGGACCACTACACGATCTATTTTTCGGGAGGCACAGCTGCATCATGAGTACTGTCGCATCGCCGCGTAGAAATGATGCGCAGACGACTTTTTAGGAATGACAACAACTATTTCGGATCGTCAACACCAAGATCTCGGCAGATTTTCCGAGCAAGGTGATTGTTGATTTCACGATGCCTTGGTACTGCCGAACGTCTGTTGTGCGAAGGATTGTGCCACCACGAGTGCCGTCCTCCCTCTCGGAGAAGTTCGCAACCCAATGATTCGAGATGTCGAATCAGGTCGCGGCGTTTCATACCGCGATTTCGAGTTCCTCAAAGTCTCCACCAGCTGCGTCGATAGCGTCCGTGCGATTCAACTCCAGCGCTTCTCGAAGCGTGACCTTCAACGACTCAAGTAATTCTTCGCGCGTCGCTTCTTGACAATTGACTCCTGGGACCTCCTCGATCCACCCGATCCACCAATCGTCCTCATGTTTTACGACTGCTGTATAGTTCGCTTTCATACCATTAGTTTACTCCATAGGACCCCGGAATACATTACGGTTGACCTCAGGCGAGCCGCGTCAGCGGCGTCGCCTGGAGGGATTGGTTAACCGCTTGCCGGTAACTTCGCTTCTACCCCATCAATCATTTTAGTTCCGACATCGATTAATTTTTCGGCGTATTTCTCCATCTTTCGTCGTCTTCCACTATTTCGCCGTCGCTGTCCTACTTCACGGCCCAACTGGATATCGAGCTTATGTAGCAATCTTGTTTCTCACTTCGCCCTACCCTGCCGACCGATGAAAGGACTATTGCTCCTGTTGGCCCATCTCTCTACGGTACTCGCTGAGCGTTCAAGCTCGGCGAGGATTTGCTTAACGCGATTGTGGTTCTGTTCTATTTCGCGCAGGATATCGTCCCGCCGCTGAGGTTTAGCCTCGGCGTCCTGCACTAAGGCCTCAACATGCTTTTCTATTCGGTATGTTTTTGTCTTACGCTCGTTGTGTTTGATCAACAGTTCACGTAGCGCATGAGTGCATCTCCTTCATCCATCTATTCAGGCTTTCTAATCTCGTGATAATACTTATCCGTGCCTGCTAAGAGATCGGCACTAGGAGTGAAACCGATCAGTTGAGCCGTTTCCAGATTGATAGCAAGAATCGGTGGTGCTTTAAACAATTGCGGGAGCTGTCTAGGCTTCGCGCCGTTAAA
>JAOTYS010000124.1 GCA_029861795.1 Gammaproteobacteria bacterium
GATAGTCAAGGCCAACGGATAACGCCCCGTCAAGAACAGCTTGGATAAGGTGAATACACACAGAATCGCGACGTGGGCCCCGATAACCGCGTACCAGATCCGTTTGATCTCCCGACGCGGAAAGACGAGCCTCCGATAGATTCCGTATCCCACAAGAAAACCGTACAAAGGACCGAGCGCTGACACGATCGCCCAGCCCACAATCAGTAACAGCGTAAGACCAAATATTACATACGCATAGTCATCGGATATGCTCACCAGGAATTCCTCTTGGACCACATAAAGCTTATGGGAGAGCTCGGTACTTATTTGGCTCCAAGCCCCACCCATCATCGCCAAGGGATCAGTTAAACCTGTCAGATGGTCATATTTCTGAGTGGGAGAGTATGTCCACCACAGAAAACTCAAGCCGAGAGGAACGAATAGTGCTGTGGCACCCGTGATTGCTACGGACCACCTCCCTCTTGAAACCCGACGATTCAGATATTGAAGCAAGGGGAAATAAAGCAGGAATATGACACCCTCCACCCGGAACAGGGTGGCAACCAGCATGCTCACGAACCATGACACCGCCAACAACTTACTGGGGCATCGGTAGTGTCGAATGAACAGCAACAAAGAGATCAGATAAAACGCGAGGTATCCAAAGTCACGAATTATAAATGAACGATACTGGTTGATCTCCGGATAAAATAGGATCACCAACGCTGCTGCAATGAGAGTGCGTCGATCCCCCCCAAGTTCTAAGACCAAGGCCATGAATGCTACAACGATCAGTGTCGCAAGCATTGCGTTGACGACGTACGCGGCGTATTCGGCATTCCAGTCTGCGGGCCCGCTCACTAGCGCTATCAAAGCTGGATAGAAGGGCCATTTATATAGACTAACCGCATTACCCCAATCGCCGCGCATAATGTCCTCGGCCACAAGCAGGTATAAAACTCCGTCGTAGTTGACGACATGATCCGCGTATACACACCACGCCGATATAACCAAACTCGCAACTATTGCGATAAGGAATATTGACCTGTGCTCAATCATTTGCCCGACTCGTAATACACCATTGAGGATCGAATCGTCTTACGAACACAGCACGTCTTGTTAAGTTTGTTGTAGTGCGTCCCAGAGTCTCGACTGTAAAAGGTGTCTCGTGCCAAGCACACCTGCAAAGGCCACGATGAGTGCGGACACAACTATCCCGAACGCCCACATCCAGGGATCAAAATCGTACTGTACCCCAAAAGCAAATCGCGCGAGCATATACCCTGTGACACTAGCTCCCAGCGCACCAATGGCTCCCGCTAGCATGCCCAGAATCGCAAACTCAGCGACAAGCCCCATAGAGATTCGACGCCTCGTCGCGCCCAGGGTGCGCAACACGGCAATTTCCTTTCTGCGCTCCGACAGCGTGGTTTGTATCGCAGCGTACAACACCACTATTCCAGCCGCCAGTGTAAACACAAACACGTACTCCATCGCTTGACTAATCAGATCTAGCAGTCGCCTCACTTGCTGTAACACAGCCCCCACATCGATATCAGTGACATTCGGGAACTTTTCTATCAGGTGTCTAAGTGTCAAATTTTCCGATCGCGGAACATATATGCTAGTGATGTATGAAGCGGATTGAGGGCTCAGCAAGTCCGGAGGAACTAGCAAGAAAAAATTGGGCATAAAGGAATCCCACGTCACTTCACGCAAACTGCTGATATAGAAATCGATCTCCTGATCGGCAATTTGATATCGAAGGATATCTCCCAACCCCAGACCCAAAGCGTGCGCATAGTCCTGTTCCACAGAAATTAGTGCGCTGCCGCGATCGCCAGGCCGCCACCACTGTCCAGCAACCACCCGATTGTCCGTTTGCAGCTCTGCAGCCCACGACAGGTTTGCAGCTCGCTCTACTGCACGCCTGGCCAGCGGGTCTTCATATGACTCTCGTCTAACGTCGGAACCGTTAATCTGCAGCAATCGGGCCCGTACAATGGGGCTGGCTACCTGTGGCTTAAGTCCCTGCTGCCGCAAGAATTGCGCGACCTCGCTGACCTGATTGGATTGAACGTTTATTAAAAAGTGATTGGGCGTGCTTGGAGGAAGACTATCCTCCCAGCCCTCCATAAGCTCGCTACGCACAGTAGTCAGCAGCAGCATGGCCATTACGCCCAGGCCTAGCGACACAATTTGCAGTGTGCTGGAACTGGCACGCCGACGCAGGTTGGCGATACCGAAGCGCCAAGACGCTCCGGCTCCGTGATTGGCAGTCATTGCCAGGGCACGAATCAACCCATAGCCCGCCGCCGCCAAGACGCCCACCGTTGCGGCGCTCCCACCGGCCACAAGCGCGGCAAGCTTCGCATCCTGTGTCATCCAAAATATGAGCCCAACCAGGATAATGAGTGTGGGACCAAATAGCAGTATTAATCCCGGTGGAGGGGGCCCTAACTCTCGTCGAAACACCCTCAACGGCGGCACGTGCTTGAGTCGCAAGATCGTTGGTAAGCCGAAGCCAGTGAGGGCGGTCACGCCAATCACTACACCTGCCGCCGCGGGACGCAGCGACGCAGCGGGTAACGCAATACCCACCACATCGCTCAGTAGAAATGCGAGCACCTGCTGGCCAGCGTAGCCGAGCACACAACCAACTGCGCTGGCCAACAATCCTAATGTCACCAGTTGCAGTGCGTAAATTGTGATAATCTGTTGCTGACTTGCCCCAAAACACCGCATGATTGCGACGTGGTCCAGATGGCGGTCAGCGTAGTGACGCACCGCGGTGATTATGGACACCGCAGCTAGCACCATGCTGACCAAAGTAGCGAGCCCTAAGAAGCGCCCACCTCGTTTGAACGCGTCGCTGAATCTAGGACTCGCGCTGTCCGCATCTTGTACTGTCGTGCCAGGTTTCACTCGGTCGATTAACCAGCGACGAAAGTCAGCGATCTCGCCTGGAGCTCCCGCATACAGTTGGTGGTAGTGCAGTAGGCTGCCCGGCTGGATAAGTTGAGTAGACATCAAGTCATCGCTGTTTATCAGTAGCCGTGGGGCGATGGAAAAAACCACGCCACCGCGGTCTGGTTCGTAGGTAATGACGTTAGAGACGAAGAACCCGCGCGACCCGAGCCTCACCCTGTCCCCGACCCCGATTCCTAGTAGCGTCAACAGTCGTGCTTCCACCCAGACCGAACCGGGTGTTGGAATACCAACAGCCTCGCGATCGTCTGCGACGATGTCATCGGCAATACGCAATCTCCCCCTCAAAGGATAAGCTGAACTCACCGCCTTGATTTCCGCAAGAGCAGTCTGGCTGGGGGCCACCACCACGCTCCTAAAGTTCGTAGTCTGGGCGCTCGCCAGCCCGCGCCGATTCGCCTCTTCACTCCACAGTGGATTTGGGGCAAAGGAACTGTGCACTACTAGGTCCGCGGCGAGGAATTCACTGCCCTGACGGAGTAGTGCCTGTCTCGACCGATCTACAAAAGCAGTTACCGACACTAAACTCGCTACTGCCACCGTCAATGCCACTAAGACAATTCGCAAATCACCGGCACGCCACTCGCGGCGCAGTGCCCGTAGCGCTAGCAGTAACGAGTTCACGTCCCCTGCGGCAACAACTTACCGCCCTCAAGTTCCAAACGTCGTGTACAACGCGACCCCAACTCCTCATCGTGGGTGACCAACACCAGGGTTGTACCTCTCTCAGCATTGAGCGCAAACAATAAGTCAGCGATACGCTTGCCGGTTTTCTTGTCCAGATTTCCGGTGGGCTCATCCGCCAACAACAAGCTCGGGTTTATGACGAAGGCCCTAGCGATAGCTACTCGCTGTTGCTCACCCCCCGACAGTTGGCTGGGGTAATGGCGCAGTCGATGGGATAGCCCAACGCGATCAAGCACGTTCAGCGCCGCATCACGCCCCTCCGACAAGCCCACAAGCTCCATGGGCAGCATGACATTTTCCAAGGCCGTAAGACCAGGCAGGAGCTGAAAATTTTGAAATACAAACCCGACATGCCTCGCTCGAAGCTGTGCACGTCCATCTTCGTCTATTGAACTCAGATCTACCCCTTGCAGTCGCGCCACGCCGCTACTAGGCAGATCCAACCCTGCCATCAGACCCAATAGAGTGGACTTCCCGGATCCCGATACACCGACGATGGCCACAGAATCACCTTTCTCGATGGAGAGGGACACACCATCAAGAATGGTCAACTCCTGTTCTGGGCTAATGACTTGCTTGACAAGATCCACTACCTGCACAATAGGTTCGGTGACAATGCTAAGAGCCATATTAATAGTGGCGTCTGTTTTTTGGGGTGGTCAATTGTGGGCCAATCAGCCCGTGATCCTCGTCCTTGGGGATAGTCTAAGCGCTGCATATGGGTTTGACACTAGCCAGGGTTGGGTGGCTTTGCTCGAGCGTCGGCTGGCACAGCAAGGCTTTCAGTATAGTGTGGCCAATGCCAGCGTGAGTGGCGACACAACGTCAAGCGGACTCGCTCGTATTGGCTCGGCTTTGGCCAGACACGACCCGGCCATCGTAATCATCGAGCTCGGCGCCAACGACGGGCTGCAAGCACTAGCTGTCAATTCCGTACAACAAAATCTGGCCCAAATGATTGAAATCACACAGACTCAAGGCAGAGAGGTGTTACTGATCGGGATGCGTCTACCACCCAATTATGGAACCGCCTATGTAGCTACTTTCGAGGCCATCTACCCTACCCTCACCAAGTCATATCAGCTCCAGCTGGTGCCGTTTCTGCTCGAAGGTGTTGCTGCGGTACCGGACATGATTCAGAGTGACGGCGTACACCCCAGTGCTGAGGCACAACCTCGGATTTTAGACAATATTTGGCCACATTTGCTGCCTTTGCTAAAGACTGAGGTCTCATGGCACACGGGCCGGTCGAACCGCTATAGCCGTTATCCAGAGTAATAGGAAATACCCCCATAAGTTCCCTGCCAAATGATGTTGTCATATGATCCAGGGTATTAAGATGCCTGATAGTTTCGAAGCTCGAAATTATTGTACGATTACTTACTTTCTGTATTAATCGAATGCATCGATAGTTAAAAGGCGTTTAATTCTATCAAGGCGCTTTCTCCCTCTTTTAATGTGACGCTTATTGATTTCTCCGGATTTCAGAAATTCATCTGGATTTAGAAACATAGTCGCATGGTCAACATGCTCCAGATATTTGATTAATTCAGTCCGGTCGATATAGGCTAGTTCATAACCCGCCTTTTCTAGCTCCAGGCTGATAACTTTGCAGGCGTTTTCGTTATTATCTGAAAACCCTAGTCCATGAGAACGAATTAAGTCGGTTCGAAACATCGCGCAATGACTGCGCAGGTAGAACGGATTTAATTTGCTGCCTTCTATTGGCCGGTTTTCCTTGCCTGTTAGCTGATATTTTGTTGTTCGAATCCCTTTTTTTATTGATTTCAGTAAACGCCGATGTGGAGGTTCGTATTCAAGCTTCCATGACCCGACCCCCGCGATACGTTCAGTTTTCATATACGAGAGGAGATAGGGAAGCCAGTCATTCCGAAGTACCAGCGTATCGCTATGAATTGAAAGAACGAACTCTGTATCAACTTGTTCAAAAGCAAGATCAAGGGCTTGGGCATGAGATACATGTGCTGGTAATGATTCATCAGACTTTCGTTCGACTAATGTAATCCAGTCCAGTGACTTTAAATATTCAAGGGAATCGTCTTTTGAATCGTTATCGACAACAATAACTCTGGCAAATGATGAATTCGTATGTCTTTTAAGTAAATCAAGACATAATGTCGTTAATTCAAGTGTTCGATAATTAGGTACCAGTATGGAAACTTTTTGTGTGCTCATATAGATAGTTTATGAGGTAGTCAGGCTATTCAGGCCCACATCATCGCATTCCCTCCAATCAGGGTTTTATAGCTTAATATAATTGTCGAGATCATAGAGGTTTTTTTCCTTTATCAGGATGATACAAAGCGCCATACGATCGATCGAATTGGTCATCGCTTACTGAAATCCTTGAGAGGGGAGGGGGTAACAAATTCATACGAAAGGACCCAGCGTGCTTTGCTACTGTGCCTGGACAACCGATTGACAAACTTGCCGGACACCGTCCCGCCAGAACGAGATGGTCCTGTCAATCCGCGAGAACATCCCGGTGGAATGCTCAACTAGTACTATCAACTTGCAGCGTGATCGAAGCAGTTCTTTGAACAATACGCCACACATCCCTGCGGGAGTTTTGCGGGAATTAGTTATGCACAGTAGTGCATTGTGCTGCAAAATCTTGCAACAGGTGGCCCGAAAGTTGATGTTAAAACAACGACGTATACTTCAAGTGTCCAACTACAAACCAAACGGGCAGGCGCTAGCCTCAGGCGTAGCTTTGGTCGTCGGGTCTATCGTTGTGCTTTGGTCAACGCCGAGCGCATCCGTCGAAGATCAGCCTGATGTAAACTCGAAGCAAGATGTCATTAACGAAATACGTTTTGAGGGAAACAGAGTAACCCGTCCGCAAACCATGCTCCAAGAGATGTCACTGCGAATAGGTGACCCGGTCAACGCAAAGATGATAGAGCGCTCCCGACAAGACATCATGGACCTCGGCCTATTCAAGTCCGTTGACGCAAGTCTATTGCCAGACGACGACGGTCAGGTCTTAACGATCACAGTGGACGAGAAGCGCTATTTCTTCGCCCTACCCAAACTCAACCGCAGTGGTGACGGCGATGTCTCTTACGGCGCACAGGTCCAGTTTGACAATCTTTTCGGCCTGAATCAGCAACTGGAGGCAACATTCAGGAAAAAGGATCTGTCAGATGGAGATGTTAGCGAGGAGAAAACCTTTGATATCGACTTCACCTATCCCCGCATCAGAGGAAGTCCGTTCCAGTTGGAGTTTGATCTTGACATAGATAATTCTGAGCTCGATGAAGATCGCCGCGGTGATCAAGGCCAATTCGAACGCAAACGTGAGGGCCTTCGATTCGTTATTGCTCGCTGGAAGGACTCCCATGGTCCGAGTAAGGGATGGCGTTACAGCGGTGGAATCTCCTGGCAACAGTTCGACCACACTTTCATCAGCGGTAACCCCGACCTATTTTTTGACGCAACCGTGGTCGCCTTACTAGGCAGCATCGCATATGACAATGTTCATGATTTTCTTTTTAGCCAAGCCGGCCGTCAGTACGGCTATGAGATCGAGGCACCGCTTTCAATCCTCGGTTCAGACAGGGAGTACTTTAGCCACTTTCTTTATTATCGTCGATTTAGGCCGATCACCAGCCGACCCCACACCAATCTTAACTACCAGTTAAGACTGGGCTATGCCACGGACACCACCTTCGGGGAACCGGCGGTTAGCTTAGGCAGCAGTAGCACCTTGCGCGGTTACGAGCGCGACGCCATTGAGGGGGACAAGTTTTTCTTAGCAAACATCGAATTCTTGACTCCGATCTTTCATCGCAACGCCTTACGGGTAGCGGCATTCGCTGACATCGGTAACGCCTACGACGACTTCGACGATATCGACTCGGAGGGTCTCAAAGTAGGTGTCGGCTTCGGTATACGCTACACGCTTAGATCCTTTGTGAAGACCGATTTGCGCCTCGATATTGCTAGGGGGGTAAACAACGACGGCGTGACCAAGGTCTACGGTAGCACCAAAATGCCTTTTTAGACTTGGCCAGTACTATTCGATATCAAACACATCCCTAATGTGACAAATCTGCATCGCAGCCAGCCGCCACCCCCGTAAATCACCGCACTGAACACCCGAAGCACTCCATTAGCGGTCTATCGACTTCGCAGAGATGTCATCTTGATCTTTGACAGTGACTCAATCATATTCTCTGCGCGGCGTGAAGATCACAACGCACGCACCTTTATTGGTACTGTAGCGTGATATCAGATGATAAATTTCAGTCAAATCCTTCCGCAGTTGTTCATCGGCAGCCAGCCTCGAAGCGAAGTCGATGTAGGTGTTTTGAAGCGAGCCGGGATTGGTGCAGTTCTCAATTTGCAGACAGACAAGGACTTCATTGATTGGGGCATCGACTGGAATCAGCTTGAGCAGCACTATGCCCAGCAAGCCATCGCGGTAAGTCGGGTCCCGATCCTGGACTTCAACCCCGTTGATTTGAGCGCGAAGCTGGTGAGCGCTGCTGAGGAACTCGACCGAATGCTGACCCCTCACCAACGGGTGTACCTACACTGCACTGCTGGAATAGGCCGCGCCCCTACAGTTGCGATTGCCTACCTATCCTGGCACCGGGATATGGAACTGGATGAAGCACACACCCTCGTCACCGAGGCCAGATCCTGCGCGCCGAGCGTTGACGCGATTCGACTGGCCAATGCTGAGCTTAAACTAAAACTGCACAGCAAATGAGCCGGATTGACATCGCGGTAGTTCACGCTCATCAACTGACCAAACGATATAGCGACGTGGAGGTCGTTCGGGGTATCGACTTTCAAATTCCCTCAGGGAAGTGCATTGGCCTGCTTGGTCCAAACCGTGCCGGCAAGACTACCACCCTAAGGATGAAAATGTCTGGATTGCCATATCTCACTTTCTTGGCATCTGGGGTAGTCGCGTCCCCGGCCATGTATACCGCCTCATTCGAGGGCATGCACTCCGTGTACACCCGCATGGTCCCTCAGCGCACCTATGAGGCATGTTCGCTACGTCACCAGAGGTGGACGACATAATCGCCGGAGAAATACTGTGGTGCGCAACCAAGAGCGTGATCAGCGGCAGCACCGTATTGTTGGTCGCGGCGATTCTGGGTGCGGTGCAAACCTGGGAGGCGGTGCTTGTGGTGCCGATGGTATTTCGTATGAGTTCTTCAATTATTACTTCACCCTAGTGCTCACGCCTATGTTCATGCTTTGTGGCGTGTTCTATCCCCTTCAGTCACTTCCCGATGCGTTGCAATCATTGGTTCAACTGCTGCCGCTTAGCTACGCGGTCGCGCTGGTGCGACCATTGGTCACAGGCCAAGAACTCAGCGCGGTCGTTTTGCACATCACGGTACCCGCTACCTACGCAGCGGTCGGCTATTACGTTTCCGTCGTCCTGGTGCGGCGCAGGTTGATCGTGTAATGCAATACACTCCTCTTTGCAACGGTAAGCTTCTTAGACGCTATAAGCGCTTCTTAGCAGATGTGGAACTACCAAATGGGTCAATCGTTGTGGCTCACTGCCCAAACACTGGCTCCATGGCGACTTGCTGGGGGCCCGGGGTTCCAGTGCAACTCAGCCATAGTGACAACCCAAAACGTAAGCTGCCGTGGACGCTGGAACGGGTGGATATGGGCGCTGGGTGGGTGGGTGTAAACACCGGTCGCGTCAATACAGTGATCGCAGAGGGTGTCGCGAGTGGCGCTATTTCCCATTTGACGGGCTATGATCAGATTGTGCGTGAGCCGCCTTACAGTGCCCATGGCTTTCCACCGTCTCGATTCGACCTATTGCTGAGTTCCCTCGATCTGCCTGATGCCTATGTCGAAATCAAGAACACCACTTTGCTTGAAGGTGATTGCATCAAATTCCCCGATGCAGTGACCAAGCGTGGTCGTAAGCACTTGGCGCTGCTCGCAGTCGCTGTTCAACAAGGATATCGCGGTGTCATCGTTTTTGCGATAAATCGCCCCGAAGGAAGTTACTTTGCACCAGCCGAGGACATCGACCCAGCTTACGCCGATACCTTAGAGTCGGTATGGCGAAAAGGGGTTGAGATAATAGTAGTGCGGCTCAGGCACACGCGCGAAGGTATTGAAGTGGCCGGTAGCGTTCAATACTAAAGTGATAGCCGGCAGATCATACTCTGATCTCCTCTCGCCAATGCCCACTGCGCCGCTCATCACGATCCGTGACCTCACTAAAGAGTACCAAGAAGGGGAACAACGTCACGCCGTACTTCGCGCGGTAGATCTAGACATTATCCCTGGAACCTTTAACGTGTTGCTAGGGCGCAGCGGCACCGGTAAGTCTACCCTGCTAAATCTGATTAGCGGCATTGATCTTCCTACCACGGGATCAATTCAAATCGATGGCACCATGCTCACGGAGCTTTCCGAGCATCATCGCACTTTGTTTCGGCGACGACATATCGGGTTTGTATTTCAGTTCTTTAATCTCATTCCAACTTTGACCGTTGCAGAGAACGTAATGCTACCGTTGGAGCTTAACGGTCTACATGATCCCGCCGGTCGTAAGGAACGACTTACCGAACTGCTAGCTCGCGTGGATCTAGAGCACAGGGCATCCAGCTTTCCAGACAGACTTTCAGGTGGTGAGCAACAACGCATCGCCCTAGTGCGGGCCTTAAGTCATCGACCGCAAATTCTGTTAGCCGATGAACCCACCGGCAATTTAGATCTTGATAGTGCGGCCGCCGTGCTAACGCTTCTCCGGGAGCTTCCCTGCGAAACCGGCACCACGGTAGTAATGGCAACCCACAGTCACGATGCGGCGCGCGCGTCGGACCGGGTGTTGACCATCACAAACGGAACCATCATGGAGTGCAATAAGTCAGACGGAGGGTCTTCATGACTCTGCTTCGGGCGAGCTTACGCTACCACATAGCTCACCCCTGGCAAGTGGGTTTGTCGCTTGTCGGCATTGCGCTGGGGGTGGCAGTGGTCAGCGCCATAGATCTAGCCAACGGCAGCGCGCGCCGCGCGTTCCAAATTGCCAACCAGACGGTATCGGGGCACAGCACGCACCAGATCATCGGAGGCCCTGTGGGCTTACCCGAGGATGTCTATCGAGACATTCGAATGAAAGGTACAAACGCATCCCTTGCCCCTGTTGTGACCGGTTACGTCCAACT